>NZ_JBHYXZ010000101.1:0-31188 GCF_042752395.1 Actinosynnema sp. NPDC059335
GCCGCGCGCGCGGGGGGGCGGGCGGCGGGGCCGGGGGGCGGCCCCCCCCCCCGCCCCCCCCGGGTTCGGGGATCAGGCCGCGGGCACCGTGTCGACGTGGTCCACGCCGGACGAGCGGTAGCCCGTCACGCGGGACTGCACCTGGGCCGGGCTGAGCACCTGGTCCTTGGCGAAGTACACCCAGTCCACGTGCTGCTGGTAGGCGCGGTCACCGGGCGTGCCCACCAGGCCGCCCGAGATGAACCACAGGTTGAAGTTGATCGACATCGGCGTCTCCGGGTAGTACTTGTCGCCGTGGTCGGCCACCTGCGCGCCGTCCACGAAGTACTTCACCCGGCCGCCGGCCACCTGGATCAGCAGGTCGTGCCAGCCGGCGTAGCTCTGCCGCTGGGCGGTGTGGATGTTGTCGGCGATCCAGGGCTCGTTCTGGTAGGTCTCCCACGTCGTCTCGTACAGGATGTTGGCCGGCTCGCCCCACCCGCCGTTGGGCAGGTACTCGAAGTCCAGCTCGCCGTAGTCCGGGTCCATGTTGCTGTTGAGCGGCGTGATGGTGAAGAACGTCTGCACCACGTGGTCGCCGTCGGGGCCGGAGACCGGGGCGTCGGAGAACTTCACCCGGGCCGCGTACGTGCCCTCGAAGAACTTCCGCTGGTGGTACAGCTCGGTCTGCCGCGCGGACGACCCGTTGTTCGACGACTCCAGCCGCAGCGACTTCTGGCCGTCCACGGTCGGGAACGTCACCTGCGCCGGGTCCCACACCGCGCCCGGCACGCCCGGCCCGCCGCCGCCCGAGCGCACGGTCCAGCCGCGCTGGGCGATCCGCGGATCGCCCGAACCCGTGTAGTTGAAGTCGTCGAACAACGCCGGGCCGTTCGGGTTCGGCGGCGTGGACGACGTCGTGGTCGTCGTGGGCGTGGTGCCGCCCGGCGGCGTGCCCCACAGCAGGGTGGCGCCCCGGTGCACGGTCACCCGCGACCACGCCGAGTAGGTGCTCGCCGCGCGGAACGAGTAGTCGTCGGACTGGGTGATCGGGCCCCAGTTCGACCGGTAGAACCGCAGTTGCAGGTCGCCGGTGTCGGCGCCGGGCGCGAGCGAGCCCGCCCCCGAGGTGAACCCGACCTCCAGGTAGCGGTCGGCGGGACCGCCGGTGAGCGTGCCGAACGTGCCGGTGACGTTGCCGCAGCCGCGCACCGCCCACGAGCACGCGAAGCGGTAGCCGACGTCCGGCGTCTCGCTCTTGAAGTAGTAGCGGACCTTCACCTCGGCCAGCGGCACGGTCGTGCCACCGGTGTTGACGAGCTTCAACCACGGCTCGACCTGGTCGGCCGTGGCGCCGGACGCGCTGGTCCGGTACTGGGCGGTGACCGAGTCGGCGGCCAGCGCCATCGGTGCGGCCACCAGCGCGGCGACGGACACCGCGGCGGCTCCGATCGCGGCGATCATGCGTGCGTGCACTGTGTTCTCCTCAAGTCAGCAGGGTGGGACAGGGGAGCGGGCGTCGTCCTCCTCTCGCGGCAAGGGCACGGACAGCGCGCTCAGGCGGCCGGTGTGCGCGCGCATCCGCTGCGTGAAATCGGTCCAGGACGGGCGCTGGGCCCAGAGCGTGTCCGCCAGCGCGGCCAGGCGCGGGTACGCGAGCCGCTCCAGGTGCCGCGCGGTCGGCACGTACTCCGTCCACAACGCGCACTGGGCGCCGAGCACCCCGTCCGGCAGCGGCAGGTGGTAGACGTCGTGCGAGGTCACCACCAGGCCGGGCTGGCCCGGCGGCTCGTCGGGGTCGGCGGACTGCGGGTAGTCCAGGTAGGTCGAGCGGTGCGGCGCCATCACCACGTCGTGGCCGAGGTCCAGCGCCGTGCGGGCGTCCGCCGCGTCGCGCCACGGCATCACCACCGCGCGCGGGTCGCCGATCGGCTCCCACGTCACCGGCACGCGCCCGCGCCCCACCACGTGCTCCGCCATCGCGCGCAGGAACCAGCCGTGCAGCTCGTGCGGTCCGGCCAGGCCCGCCTCGCGGACCCGCCGCAGCGCGCCGGGGCTCGACTCCCACTCGGTGGTCGGGCACTCGTCGCCGCCCAGGTGCACGTGCGGCCCGGGGAAGGTGTCCACCACCTCGTCCAGCACGTCCCGGCAGAAATCCAGCACGGCGTCGTCCACCCCGAACACCTCTTCGCTCACGCCCCACCGCGTCCACACCGGCAGGCGCCGGCGGGGGAAGTTGCCCAGCTCCGGGTAGGCGGCCAGGGCGGCGCGGGCGTGGCCCGGCATCTCGATCTCCGGCATCACCCGGATGCCGCGTTCGTCCGCGTAGGACACGAGCGCGGTCAGCTCCGCGCGGGTGTAGGAGCCGCCGTGCGGCACGCCGTCGCCCATGCTCTCCGCGCGCCACCCGCCGACCGACGTCAGCCGGGGGTGCCGCGGCACCGGCATCCGCCAGCCCTGGTCGTCGGTCAGGTGCAGGTGCAGCACGTTGAGCTTGTGCACGGCCATCAGGTCGACGAACCGGCGCAGCACGGCGGCCGGCTGGAAGCGGCGTGCCACGTCGAGCAGCACCCCGCGCCACGGCAGGCGCGGCGCGTCCCGGACGTCCACCCCCGGCAGCGCCCAGTCCGCCCCGGAGACCGGCCGCGAGCCCAGCGCGGTCGGCGTGACGAGCTGCCGGATCGTCTGCACGCCGTGCGCCAGCCCGTGCCGGGTCGCCGCGCGCAGCACCACCGCGTGCTCGTTCACGGTCAGCGCGTAGCCCTCGTCGCCGAGCCCCACCAGCCGCTCGTCCAGCGCGAACACCACCCGCCCGTCCTCGTGCAGCGGCAGCGGCAGGCCGGTCGCCGGGCGCAGCGACGCGCGCAGCAGCCGGGCCGCGCCCTGCGCGCCGGGCGTGGCGCGGATCGCGGTGTCCCGGTCGAGCGTGAAGCGGCCGTGCCGGCGGACCAGCCGGGTCGGTCGAGGAACGATCACCAGAGCACCCCCGGGTCAGCCCTTGACCGCGCCACCGACGATGCCGGTGGTCACGCGGCCCTGGAGGACGAGGAACACCAGCAGCACCGGCAGCATGAACAGGGTCGAGGCGGCCATCGTGGCGCCCCAGTCCGTGCCGAACGTGTTGCTGAACGACGACAGCCAGACCGGCAGCGTCCGGTCGTCCTGGTCCTTGATGATCAGCACGTTGGCGAAGGCGAACTCGTTCCAGGCGGTGATGAACCCGAACAGCGAGGTCGCCAGCAGACCGGGTGCGAGCAGCGGGAACACCACGCGCCGGAACGCCTGCGCGCGCGAGCACCCGTCGACCAGCGCCGCCTCCTCCAGGTCGACCGGGATGGCGGCGAGGAACCCGCGCAGCGTCACCACGGTGAACGGCAGCGTGATCATGAAGTAGACCAGGGTGAGCATCCAGAGCGTGTCGAGCATCCCGGTGTCCCGGGCGATCACGTAGATCGGGACGAGCAGCGCCTCCCACGGCGTCATCTGCGCCACGAACACCATCAGGACGAACCCGCGCCGCCCCTTCCACCGCAGCCGCGCCACCGCGAACGCCGCGAGCAGCGCCATGACCAGCGACAACAGCACCGCGCCGCCCGCGACCACGAGGCTGTTGCGCCAGAACGACCAGAACCCCGCCACCGACACCGCGGTGCCGAAGTGCTCGAACGTCACCGACAGCGGCAGGAACGTCGGCGTCCCGGCCTGGATGTCGCGGGTCGGCTTGACCGCGGTCAGCACCATCCAGTACACCGGGAACACCGACACGGCGAACACGACCACCGCCGCGACACCGCGCAACACCCGGCCCGTCACGACACCTCCTCCTGCCGGTAGAGCTGCCGGAAGTACGCCAGCAGCGCCAGCACGAGCAGCAGCACCATGAGCATCGACACCGCCGCGCCCAGGTCGTAGCGCTGCAACGACTGCGCGACCTGGAACGCGTACACCGGCAACGTCGTGGTGGCCTGCCCCGGACCGCCCTGCGAGATCACCCAGATCTGCACGAACGCCTTGACGACCCAGATCACCTCCAGGCAGGTGATCAACCCGAACATGGCCCGCAGCACCGGGAACGTGATGGTCGCGAACACCCGCCACGCGCCCGCGCCGTCCATCCGCGCCGCCTCGTACAGCTCGGCCGGGATCGTCACCATGGCCGCGTACAGCGACAACGCCGCGAACGGCACCGACTGCCACACGATCAGCGCCACCAGGATGGCGAACGTGGCCGTGCCGTCGGCGAACCAGGTGTAGTCGCGGAAGCCCTCGAACCCCAGCGCCACCAGCGCCCAGTTGACCACCCCGAGCCGGGACTGGAACAGCCACTGGAACACCGTCGTCGCCGCGATCACCGGCGTGGCCCACACCAGCACCAGCCCGGACATCACCAGCAGCCGCGCCCACCGCCCGAGCCGCACCAGCAGGAGCGCGACCAGCGTGGACAACACCATGATCAGCACGACGTTGACCGCGGTGAACACCAGGGTCCGCCGCACCACCGCCCAGAACTCCGGGTCGGCCAGCACCCGCGCGTAGTTCGCCAGGCCGACGAACCGGGCCTCGCCCCGCACGAGCTGGGGCAGGCCGAAGTCCTGCACCGAGATGACCACGTTGCGCGCCAACGGGTACAGCAGCAGGAACGCGGTGGCCAGCACGGTCGGCGCGATCAGCAGGTACGGCCACCAGGACGTGCCGCGGCGGCGCGGCGAGGGAGGGGTGGCCGGCGGGCGGCGCCGCACCGCCCGCGTCAGCGTCGTCGCCACGGCTACGCGCCCGACGCGAGCGCCTGGGTGATCACCCGGTCGGCCTCGGCCGCGGCCGTCGCCGGGTCCGCGCCGGTCAGCACCGCGGTGAGGAACTCCTTGATCGGGTTGCGCGCCTCGACCGCCGCCCAGTTCGGCGAGTTCGGCGTGGCGTGCCCGTTGACCGCGCCCGCCGCCATCGCCACCGCGCCGGGGTCGTCGCCGACCGCGTCCGCCAGCGAGGTGCGGTTGGGCACGTAGTTCATCGCCTTGGCCAGCTCGACCTGCCACTTCTCCCCGGCCAGGGCCTTGACCACGGCGTACGCGCCGTCCTGGCGGGTGGAGGCGAGCGGGATGATCAGGTCGGAGCCGCCGGTGAACACCGCGCCGGGCGTGGCCGCGGTCTTGCCGGGGATCGGGAAGAACCCGAGCTGGTCGGCGAGGTCGGGGTTGGCCTTGGCGACCAGCTTGGCCGCGCCCGGCACGGCGATGAACTGCGCGACCTTCCCCGCCGCCACCACGTCGGTCTGCTGCGGCTTGGCCTCGTCGGAGTCCTTCGGCCCGTCGCCCAGCGCCTGCAACCGGCGGTAGAAGTCCGCGCCCGCCAACGCCTCCGGCGTGTTCAGCGAGCCGACCCACTCGTCGCCGTCCCGCCGGGCGAGGTCGCCGCCCTCGTCCCAGACGAACCCGGACAGCACGTACCAGTTCTGGCCGGGCAGGTAGATGCCCTGGGTGTCGCCCTCGTCCAGCTCCTCGGTGACCGCCAGCCACTCGTCGCGGGTCTTCGGCGGCGTGACGCCGGCCGCCGCGAACAGGTCCTTGCGGTAGATGACCACCCGGTTGGCCGCGTAGAACGGGATGCCGAACTGCCTGCCGTCCACCGCGCCCGGCTCGGCCAGCCCGGGGATCCAGTCCCCGCCGCCCAGCTCGGCGACCTTGTCGGACAGGTCGGTGACGCCGTCGCTGGCCGCGTACTGCGCGACCTGGGTGTTGCCGACCTCGATCACGTCCGGCGGGTCGGTGCTGGCCAGCGCGCTGGTCACCTTCTGGGTGATGCCGTTCCACTCCTGGACCTGGATGTCCAGGTCCAGCTCGGGGTGCTCGCGCTCGAACTCGGCTTCGAAGCGGGCGACGAAGTCGTCGGTGGCCGAGTCCTTCATCAGCCACACGGTGACGTCCTGCTTCCCGCCGGCCGCGCCGGGCTCGGAACCGCAGGCGGACAGGGCGAGCAACGACGCGAGGACCAGGGCGACAGGGCGGTTCGGCACGTCTCACCTCTCAGCTGACCAATTGGTAAACCCAGGTGGAGCGTGTCGAAGATGGCATAGACCAATAAGGCAGTCAACACCCAGTTCACGGCCGTGAGAGCGTTCTCTTCTGTCACCGGACCACACCTGACCACTGGTCTGACATACTGGTCCGCGACCGGCGGAACGAAGCGAGGCGGCATGGCCGAACCGATCCTCAAACGCGAACGGGTGCGCGACTACCTGCTCGAACTCATCGAGACCCACCCGCCGGGCGCGCCCATCCCGGCCGAGCGCGTGCTGTGCCGCCAGCTCTCGGTGTCCCGGCCCACGCTGCGCTCGGCCGTGGACGAACTGGTCAACACCGGCCTGCTGGTCCGCCAGCACGGCCGCGGCACGTTCGTGGCGCCCGCCAAGATCACCCAGGAGCTGGTGTCCGGCGACCGCGCCATGACCGTGCCGCAGGCGGGCGGCGCGTGGTCGAGCCGGGTGCTGGAGCACGCCCGCATCCCGGCGGGCGCGCGAGTGGGCCGCAGGCTGCGCGTGTCGCCGGCGGCCGAGATCCACTACATCGCCCGGCTGCGGCTGGTCGACGGCGCGCCGATGGCGATCGAGTACCTGCACGTCCCGGTCGCCGTCGCGCCCGGCCTCACGGTCGAGGACATGGAGTCGGGCAACTTCTACGACCGGCTCGCCGACCACGGCGTGCACGTCAGCGATGCGGTGCAGTCCATCGAGCCCACGGTCACCAACGACGCCGAGTCGGAGCTGCTGGGCGTGCCGGTGTTCGCCCCCGCGCTGCTGTTCGAGCGGCTGACCAACGACACCACCGGCCGCCCGGTCGAGTACGTGCACTCGCTGTACCGGGGCGACCGCTACCGGATCGTCTCCCGGCTGTCGCTCGCGCCGACCGCGCCGCCGCCCGGCGCGCGGACCGGACACCACCCGGGCATCCCGCCCGGCGACCTGTCCTCCGGCCCCGTCCGCTCGGCCACCACCGGCGACGTCCAGTAGCTCACTCCCGCACGACCTCCAGCCGCGCCTCGAACCGCACTTCGTGGCGCCGCACCGCCGGTCCCGGCAGGGCGTTCAACCGCGCGAGCAGGGGGTCGGCCACCTCGCGCGGCAGCACACCGGGCTTGTCCGGGCTGACCGCCAGCCCGATCCACGGCGGCATGCCCGGTGTCAGCCGGAAGTGCACGAGGAGCGCCTCGACCCCGTGGTGGACGCCCTCCAGCGCGTCGTCCACGACCTGGCAGGCGTCCTGGATGAACCCGACCGCCTCCTCGGCCGACAGCTCCTGCTCCACCAACCGCTGGTCAGTGAGCAGGTGGATGGCGTCCAGCCGGACGTTGTAGAGCGGCGACGCCGCGTCGCCGACGCCTCGCGCGGTGGGCTTGGGGCGGTACGGCGGGAAGCCGTCCCGGCTCTGCGCGACCACCCCGAACGGCGAGGCGTACCGCTGGGCGTACGGCTCCAGCGTGATCTCGCTGCCCGCCGCGCGCCAGGTCAGCTCCCGGCGGTCCGCCAGCGCCCGGAGGAACCGCCGCCACAGCTCGTCCGGCATCATCAGCAGGAAGCCGTCTTCCTGCTGCACCGCGTCCACCTCGACGTCGCCGTGCAGCAGGAGCAGGAAGTTCACGCCGACGTCCAGCGCGCCGTGCACGACCGAGCCGCCGCCGGCGAACATGATCGCCTCCGGACCGGTCTGGCCCGGCCGCCACACGTACCGGGCGTCCTCGGACTCGCCCGCGCCCGGCAGCAGCAACACCGTCTCGGGCGCGCCGGACAGCAGGTCCAGCAGGCGGTCGCAGGCCGCCTCGGACAGCGAGAGCCGCACCTGCGGTCCACTGTGGACCACGCTGAGGTAGGGCGCCCGCGCGGTGGGCAGGTCGTGGCGCGACAGCACGGAGGCCGCGCCGGGGTGCGTCGGCTCCGGCTCGACGACGACCGGGCGGCGGTCGTCGAACCACCACGGGTGCGGGAACACCCGGGTCAGCTTGCCCAGCAGCGCCAGCACCCGCAGGTGGCCGTACCGCTGGGCGGCCCGGTACTCGCCCGCCAGCAACGCGACCAGCAGCAGCGGCGTGCGCCCGAAGCCGTCGAGCGCGGGCAGCCGCGGGTCGTGCAGGCGGTAGGGCAGGCACAGGAACCCGCTGATGGCCGGGCCGAACCCGAACGTGCCCCGGTCGACCTCCAGCGCGTCGCCGGGCGACAGGGCCGCGCCGCTCGCCGCCTGGTCGTGCAGCGACCGGAACAGGTCGAGCACCCGTGCGGGCGGTGGACCGTCCCGGCGCACCGCGAACACCACCTCGGGCGCGCCGACGGCCTCCATGCCGCGGGTGGCGAACAGCCAGACCTCGTGCTCGACGCCCGCGTTCACCCGGTCCAGGTACAGCGTCGCCGACAGCGCGCCGGGGACGACCTCGACCTGTTCCACGGGCACGAGCGGCTGCCTCACCTCGCTCCACCCGCCCACAGCGCCGGCCCGACGCACGGCCGAAAACCGCGGTCGTCCCGCACGACGTCGCCGCGCATGACCCGGTCCACGTCGACGCGGCACCGGTCGGGGTGCTCCCGCGCCGAACCGCCCTTCAGCACGTGCACCCCTTCCGGGGCGGTCCCCGGGTCGTCCTCGCACCACTCCCACACCGTCCCGACCAGGTCCAGCGCGCCGCCCGCGGGCGACCGCCCCAGCGGGTACATCCCCACGGCGATCGGGCCGCCGAGCCCCGACGCGGCGGTGTTGGCGTGGTCGTCGCGCCAGTCGTCGCCCCACGGGTACCGGGTGGACCCGCCGCCCGCCGCGCGCACCCACTCCCGCGCGGTCGGCAGCCGCACCACCCCGTGCCGCGCCCACGCCCGGTCGCGCAGGCCGTCCAACCACCGGCAGAACACCACCGCCTCGTGCCAGGTGACGGCGGCGGGCGCGTTCGGCTGCCGCCCCTCCAGCCCGGTCGGCCGGGCGTCCGTCGTCCGGAACCGGCCGCGGCGGAAGGCGGCGAGCTGCTCGACCGTGACGGGGTACTTCGCGATCCAGAGCGGCTCGTCGCCGGGCACCTCGCACCACACGATGTCCGGCCGCCCGTCCACGGCGCCCACGCCGGGGCGCGGATCGCCCAGCCGGGCGAGACGGGTGGAGATCTCGCGCCGCCGCGAGTGCGGCAGACCGGGCGTGACCAGCTCGTCGAGCAGGCGTTCGGGCTCGGGCCTCAGGAACTCCCGCTCCTGCGGCGTCAACGCGACGTCCATCCGGGTCACCGCCCCCACCACCGGTTCGATCCGCTCCTGCGGCCACAGGAACAGCGGGTCGCGCCCGCTGCGCGCCCAGTCCGCCGCCGCACGCCGCATCCGGTTGACCGCCAGCAGGTCCTCGTGGCCCGCGTCCAGCCACCGCGCGAACCGCGGCCAGCCGCGGAAGATCGCCTCGTGCGCCACCTCCACGAACGGGTCGGGTCCGGTGCCGGTGACCAGCAGCCGGGCGTCGACCAGCGCGTCCACCAGCGCCCTGCGGCGCGGCGCGGACAGCTCGGCCTGCGCGGCCCGGCCGCGCACCGGGCCACCGACCTCGTCCACCTCGACCAGCTTGCGCACCACCGCCCCGAACTCGGCCCGCACCTCGTCGGGCAGCGCCCGGAACGCCCGCTCGGCGAGGTGCCCGATCGCGCCCTCGACCCCGCCGATCTCCTCGTAGGCCGCCGTGGTCAACCGGTCGCCGTCGCGGCGCAGGTGCAGTTCGTGGAGCGCGAACGCCAGCAGCGGCAGCCGCCCCGGCTCCTGCCGCGCGTGCACCAGCAGCAGCTCGGGCAGGTCGCGGTCGAACCGCAGGCCGGCCAGCGCGGCCGGCCTGCGGATGATCTCCGAGACCGACGACAGGTCCGGCGGGCCCAGCGGCAGCAGCGCCGACCGCAGGTGCCGCGCCAGGCCCGGGTGCTCCAGCGCCGGGCCGAGGAAGTCCGCGCGCAGGCTCGCCACCACGGTCGCGCCGCCCGAGTCGGCCAGGTCGACCAACCGGTCCAGCAGCGCCTGCCGGTGCGCTCCGGCGGCCGGGGCGAAGACCTCCTCGAACTGGTCCACGAACACCACCGTGCGGGCGTCCTCCGGCTCCGGCAGCTCCTGACCCGCGGCGATGCCGCGGGGCGTGACGCGGTGGCCCGACCACGCGCCGTCGGCGTACCTCGGCGTGCGCCACCCCGCCGCCGCGAGCCTGGGCAGCAGCCCGGCGCCGACCAGCGACGACTTGCCCGACCCGCTGGGGCCGACGACCGTGACCAGGCGGTGCGCGCGCACGAGCCCGACCAGCGCGTCGACCTCGTGGTCGCGGCCGAAGAAGCAGTCGGCGTCGGCGGTGGTGAACGCCTGCAACCCGGGGTAGGGGGAGCGGGAGGCGTCCCAGCGCGTCCGCCGCGGCGCGGCCGGCCTGGTCCGCCGCGCGATCAGCCGGCGCAGGTGGGCGTCCACCAGCGACCGGAACTCGCGCAGGTCGGCGAACTCCTGCACCACCCCGCGCTCGCGCAGCGTGGCCAGGTAGTCGGTGAGGGCCCGGTACTGCTCGGCCTTGGCGTGCCAGTCCGGGTCGCCCAGCGCCACCGTCGCGGGCGGGGTCTTGTGGTAGACCAGCACGTCCGGCCCGCCGGCGCGCAGCGCGTCCTCGATCTCCCACACCGTGCCCGACGCCGCGCCACGCACGGGAGTGCCCAGCCGCGACCACAGCACCGCGATCACGATGTCGCTCTCCGACGGCAGGCCCTGCACCGAGTCCACCGTGTCCTGGGGCTGCTCCGAGAGCGGCAGCGGCACCGGCGCGTCGGGGTTGTCCCAGCTCACCACCCTCAGGTCCGTGCCGGGGTCGAGGAACGGGTCGAACCGCAGCCGCCGCACCACCTCCAGCACCGCGGCCCGCTCGTCGCGCACGTCGCCCGGCGACGACAGGTAGACCGTGATCGCGTTGCCCACCCTCGTACCCCACCCGCCCTGCGATTGTCGGTCCCCGGTGCCAGGATGAGCCCGCCCGCACGACCCGTCCCCGAGAGGAGGGCGCCATGAGTTCGCGACTCAACCCGTACATCAGCTTCGCAGGAAACGCCCGCGAGGCCATGGAGTTCTACGAATCCGTCTTCGGCGGCACGCTGGTGGTCAACACGTTCGGCGAGTTCGGCCAGGCCGACGCGCCCGAGGCGGAGAAGATCATGCACGCGCAGTTGGAGACGCCCAGCGGCTACACGCTGATGGCCTCCGACACCCCGCCCGGCATGCCGCACAACCCCGGCGACAACGTCACCATCAGCCTCAGCGGCGACGACGGCGAGGAGCTGCGCCGGTACTTCGAGCAGCTCTCCGAGGGCGGCAACGTCACCGTGCCGCTGGAGAAGCAGATGTGGGGCGACGAGTTCGGCGCCTGCCAGGACCGGTTCGGCATCTCCTGGATGGTCAACATCAGCGGCTCCTGACCGCGGCGCGCCGGCCGGCCTCGTACGATCGCGGCGTGACGGGTGGAGCGTGGCGGTGAACCGGCTGGGCGAGTTGGAGCGGGCCGCGATGGACGTCCTGTGGGATCGCGGCGAGCCGGTGGCGGTGCGGGAGGTGGTCCGCGCGCTGTCCGACCGCGACCTGGCGTACACGACCGTGATGACGGTGCTGAACCGGTTGGCGAAGAAGGGTTTCGTCCGGCGCGAGGCCGGCGAGGGCCGCGCCTGGCACTACGCGCCGGTGGCGAGCCGGGAGCAGTACGTGGCCGGGCTGATGCTCGACGCGCTGTCCCTGACCGGTGACCGGGAGACCGCGTTGGCGCACTTCGCGCGGTCGGTGAGCGAGCCCGAGGCGGAGGCCCTGAGCCAGGCGCTGGACGAGCGGTGAACGCCGCGTGGCACCTCGCCGCGACGCTCGCGCTGTGCGTGGCGGTGGCGGGTCCGCTCGCCCGCGCCCGGTGGGTGTGGCGTGCGCCGCGCACCGGCATCCTGGTGTGGCAGATGCTCGGCCTGGCGGCGGTGCTGTCGGCGGTCGGCCTGCTGCTCGCCCTGGGTCTCGCGCCGTACGACGCGCCCATCCCGGTCGCCCTCGGCCGCTGGGCGGGGGACGCCGTGCGCGGCGACGTGACGCCCGCGGCCGTGTTGGTCGTGCTGGGCCTGCTGTCCGCGGCCGACCTGCTCATCGGTCTGCTGTGGACCTGGTGGTCGGTGCTGCGGGTGCGCCGCAGGCACCGCGACGTGCTCGCGCTGGTCGCCCGCCGGGACGACGCCGCGCCCGGCGCGCTGGTGCTGGACCACCCGCACGTGGTCGCCTACTGCGTGCCCGGCACGCGGTCGGCCGTCGTGCTCAGCTCGGGCGCGTTGACCGCGTTGACCCGCGAGCAGGTGGACGCCGTGCTGGGGCACGAGCACGCGCACGGGCGCGAGCGGCACGACCTGGTGCTGCTGCCGTTCAGCGCGTTGTGCGCGGTGCTGCCGAAGGTGCGGCTGGTGCGGTCGGTCGCCCGGGCGGTGGCGTTGCTGGTGGAGATGCGGGCCGACGAGAGCGCGAGCCTGCGCCACGGCGCCCGGCCGCTGGCCGCCGCGCTGCGGAGGTTCGACGCGGTCCGCCCGCCCGAGGGCGCGTTGGGTGCGGCCGACGTCGCCGTGGAGGCGCGGCTGGACCGCCTGGCCGGCCTGCCGCCGCTGCCCGCCGTCGTCCGCTGGTCCGCGCTGGTCGGGGGCCTGGTGCTGGTGTCCACCCCGGTGAGCTTCGTGATCTTCTGACCCCTCCACGGGGACTACTACACGACGTAGTGCTACGTTCTGTAGTAGTCATTTCCGGAGGGGTGCGATGATCCAAGTCCTGGCGACCGCGGTGACGGTCGTCGCGTTCGGGGCCGCCGCCTGGGCGCTCGTCCTGGCGGTGCTCGACCACCCGATCACCCTGCGCACCAGGCCGACGCTCGGGTTGGCGGCGGTCGTGGTGCTGCTGGAGGCGGCGCTGCTGGTGCAGGCGGTGGTCGGCGTGGTGGCGCTGCTCGGCTCGGACCGCGAGCTGGACCGCGCGACGTTCGTCGGCTACCTGGTCGGCGTCGCGGTCGTGCTGCCGCTGGGCGCGGTGTGGTCGGTGGCCGAGCGGTCCCGGTGGGGCGCGGGCGTGCTGACCGTGACCTGCCTGAGCGTGCCCGTGATGGTGCTGCGGCTCAACCAGCTGTGGGCCGGCCATGGGTGACCGCCTGGCGCTGCTCAGCGACTGGCTGTTCACCAGCGCGTTCGGCGTCTACATGCTCGCCGCCCTGCTGTGCTCGGCCGAGTACGCGCTGACCCGGCACGCGGCGAACCCGCCCGCGTTCGCGGTCCGGTTCGGCCGGTGCGGGGTCGCGCTGACCGTCCTGGGCGGGCTGCTGCACCTCGCGTCGCTGGCGCTGCGCGGTGTCGCGACCGGCCGGGTGCCGTGGGGCAACATGTACGAGTACCTGTCGGCGGTCGGGCTCATCGCCGTCGTCGCGTGGCTCTACCTGGTGCTGCGGCACGACCTGCGCCGGATGTCGGTGTTCGTGCTGCTGCCGATCGCGTCGCTGCTGTTCCTGGCGGGCAACCGGCTCTACACCGAGGCCGCGCCGCTCGTGCCGGCGCTGCGCTCGTACTGGATCATCATCCACGTCGCGGCGGCGATCATGGCCAGCGGCGTGTTCCTGCTGTCCGGTGTGGTCAGCGCGCTGCACCTGGCGAGCACGGGCAAGGGGACCGGCAAGTCCGGGCCGGTCCGGCGGCTGCCGCCCGCCGACCACCTGGACAAGATCGCCTACCGCACCGGCGCGGTCGGGTTCCTGACGCTGACGTTCGCGATCGTCACCGGCGCGGTGTGGGCCGAGCAGGCGTGGGGCCGGTTCTGGGGCTGGGACCCCAAGGAGACGGTCGCGTTCGCCTCCTGGGTCTGCTACGCCGCCTACCTGCACGCCCGGGCGACGGCGGGCTGGCGTGGGCGGCGCTCGGCGTGGCTCAACGTCGTCGGCCTGGTCGTGGTGCTGTTCAACCTGTTCTTCGTCAACCTGGTGGCGGTGGGCCTGCACTCCTACGCGGGGGTGGACTGAGCGGCCGCGTCACGTCGGCGGAACGCGGCGCGGTAGGCGTGGGGGTTGGTGCCGACGACCCGCTTGAACCGGTCCCGGAACGCCGTGGGCGAGCCGAACCCGACCCGGGCGGCGATCCGGTCCACCGGGTGGTCGGTCGCCTCCAGCAGGTGCTGCGCCCGGCGGATGCGGGTGCGGTGCAGCCACTGCACGGGCGTGGTGCCGGTCTGCTCGCGGAACCGGCGGTTGAGCGTGCGGGTGCTCATGCCCGCGTGGGCGGCGATGTCCTCCAGGCCGATGTCGCGCTCGCAGTTGTCCTCCATCCACCGCAGCACGGGTTCGAGCACCGAGCCGCGCGGCGCGGGCGGCCGCTCGTGCACGATGAACTGCGCCTGGCCGCCCTCGCGCTCCAGCGGCATCACCGACAGGCGGGCGGCGTCGGCGGCGACCGCGGAACCGTGGTCGCGGCGGATGAGGTGCAGGCACAGGTCCAGCCCGGCGGCGGCGCCGGCCGACGTCAGCAGCCGGCCGTTGTCCACGTAGAGCACGTCCGGGTCCACCTCCACCTCAGGGTGCCGCGCGGCGAGCGCGGCGGCCGCGGCCCAGTGCGTGGTGGCGCGCAGGCCGTCGAGCAGGCCGGTGGCCGCGAGGACGAACGCGCCGGAGCAGATGGACGCGATCCGCGCGCCGCGTGCGGCGGCGCGCCGCAGCGCGTCGATCACCTCCTCCGGGACCGGGGCGGTGGCGTCGGCGCAGCCCGGCAGGATCACGGTGTCCGCGGCGACCACGGCGTCCAGCCCCCACGGCGGCTGGAGCGTGAACGCGCCCGCGTCCACCGTCGGCGTCGCGCCGCAGACCAGGACGCGGTACGCGGGACGGCCGTCGGCCAGCCGGGTGCGGGTGAACACCTCCAGGGGCGTGGACAGGTCGAACGGCACGACCCGGTCGAGGGCGAGGACGGCCACCGTGTGCATGTCGACCACGGTAGGGCGGCGTCCGGTCGGGGGTTGCCCGCGTGGCCCGGATCACCTACCGTCGAGTAAAGGTGAAGACATTTCGCGTATGTCGGCTCGGGGAGTGCTGATGCGGTTCTCTCGACGGTCGTGGGCGGCAACCGCGCTGGTGGGCGCGCTGGTCGTGGTCGGGCTGCCGGCGGCGGAGGCCGTGCCGCAGCCGTACCTGGTCGGCCGGGGCATCTCGGACGTCACCGGACCGGCCGCCGAGAACGGCATGATGGGGTACTCCTCGTTCGACCAGAAGACCACCGGCATCCACCAGCGCCAGCGCTCCCGCGCCTTCGTCGTGGTCGACCAGGCCACCGGCAAGCGGGTCGCGTACGTCAACGCGGACCTGGCGATGATCTTCCGGGCGGTGCAGGAGGAGGTGCTGGCCCGGCTCCAGGCCCGGTACGGCTCGCTCTACACCCGCGAGAACGTGCTGCTGTCCGCGACCCACACGCACGCCGGGCCCGGCGGCTACTCGCACAACCTCGCCTACAACCTCTCGATCCTCGGCCTGCAGCCGCAGACCCTGGCGGCCATTGCCGACGGCATCACCGAGTCGATCGTCGAGGCGCACGAGGACCTCAAGCCGGGCGAGCTGACCCTGGGGCGCGGCGAGCTGACCAACGCCAGCGTGAACCGCTCGCGGGTCGCGTTCGACCGCAACCCCGCCGCGGACAAGGCCCACTTCCCGGGCGCGATCGACCCGGCGATGACCGTGCTGCGGTTCCGGCAGAACGGCGCGGACGTCGGCGCGATCAGCTGGTTCGCCACCCACAACACGTCGATGACCAACAAGAACACCCTGATCAGCCCGGACAACAAGGGCTACGCGTCCTACCAGTGGGAGCACGACGACCGGGGCGTGCGATACCTGGAGGACCGGCCCGGGTTCGTCGCCGCGTTCCCCAACACCAACGCGGGCGACATGTCGCCCAACCTCAACCTCCGCCCCGGCTCCGGGCCGACCGAGGACGAGGTGGAGAACACCCGGATCATCGGCGAGCGGCAGAACCGCAAGGCCCAGGAGGTGTTCGCCGGGCCGCAGACACCGGTCACCGGCGCGGTGGACTACCGGATGCGGTTCGTGGACATGGCCGCGGTGACGGTTGACGGCCGGTACACCACCGACGGCCGCCCCGGCACGACGTGCCCCGGTGTGGTCGGCGCCTCCACGATGGCGGGCAGCGTGGAGGACGGCCCGGCGATCCCCGGCTTCAGCGAGGGCATGACCAGCCCGCTCAAGGCGTTGTTCGAACCCTTGGACGTCGAGGTGCCGCAGTGGCTGCGCGACTGCCAGTACCCGAAGGCGTCGCTGGTGCCGACCGGCCTGGTGCAGGCCACGCCGAACGTGCTGCCGCTGCAGATCGTCAGGATCGGACCGCTGCACCTGGTCGCCGTGCCGGCGGAGGTGACGATCGTGGCGGGGCTGCGGATCCGCCGCGCGGTGGCCGCCGAGGCGGGCGTGCCGCTGGAGAACGTGCTGGTGCAGGGCTACGCCAACGACTACAGCCAGTACGTGACCACCCCGGAGGAGTACGACCTCCAGCAGTACGAGGGCGGCTCGACCCTGTTCGGCCGCAACACCCTGCCCGCCTACCAGCAGGAGTTCGCCAAGCTCGCCGCGTCGCTGCGCGCGGGCACGCCCCTCGCGCCGGGCGCGACGCCGACCAAGCCCCCGTTCACCGGCATCAACCTCCAGACCGGGGTCGTGTTCGACGACAAGGCGCCGTGGCACTCGTTCGGCCAGGTGCTGACCGAGCCGGCCGCGACCTACGCGCGCGGCCGGACCGCCACGGCGGTGTTCGTCACCGGCCACCCGAAGAACAACCTGCGCCGCAACGGCACGTTCCTGGAGGTCCAACGGCTGGTCGGCGGCACGTGGACCCGGCACGCCGACGACGGCGACTGGTCCACCCGCTACCGGTGGCAGCGCGAGGGCGTGGCCAACTCGACCGCCACGATCACCTGGACGATCCCGGCCGACACCCCGGCGGGCACGTACCGGATCGTGCACCACGGCGACTGGAAGAGCGGCTGGACCGGCGCGATCACCCCGTTCACGGGCGCGACCAGGCCGTTCACCGTGGGCTGACCGACCGCGCCCGTGCGTCGCCGTCCCACACCCGACCGGCGCGCGCCCGATGCCCCGTGCCCACTCCGCCGCAAGGCCGGCAGCGCACCAGCCCTGCCTCGGGGTCGGTCGGGAGACGCCGACCCTGCCCGGACGGGGCTGGTGCGCGGACCACGTCGGTCACCTGACCGAGCACGTCATGACGTCAGGAACTTGCTGTAGGCCCACTCCCCGCAGCTGGTGTGCGGGACCACCCCACCCCAGTGGCAGACGCGAAACGCCGTGCGCTCACCCGGCACGATGTAACCACCACCGGATATGTGCTTATTGGTATCGTTGCATTCGCGCCACCGTCGGTTCTCGTACCCGCCCGACTGCGACCACGCGTCGAAACCTATCTGCCCGGGGCCGCCCACCGTTCCCCCGCATATCCTGGCCTCCCAATTCCCCGACCAGGAGTAACTGTACCCGGTTCGCTCGACGGTCACCCACAGGCGCAAATCCTTCGCCCCGGTGAAGACGCCACCCTTCTCGATGGAATACGCGTACACCTTGTCGCTGGCGTCGACCCGAGGAGCGGGATCGCCGCCCGTCGGGGCCGCCTGAGCTGGAGCCGTGGTTGCCGTGATCGACGTCGCGAAGATCGTCACAATGGATGCGAAAGACAACACCGACCGCTTGAGGCGCATATTGTTTTTCATGATGTCGAGGATAACGAAGGCTGACCCCGGTAGACGGTGACGTGGCTGCGCATCACCCGGCGGAGCGCCGGAGTCAGGCTTTCTGGCGTTCGGGTCGGCTACACTTCGGCGAACTTTCCCTGAATGGGTATGCGCGCCGAACCCGGGCGCTCACGATCGCGGGAGCGACACCGACTGCGGAACCGACCGCGAACGGGTCGGCGGCGTGTCAGCCCTCCCGGTCCAGGGAGCCCCAGTTCGTGGCGGCGTGCTCCTCGACCAGGCGTTCGCACTCGGTGAGCACGTCGTCCGCGATCCACCCGATCGGGCGGTGGCACTTCACCAACGGCTCGTTGTCCGGACCGCGGCCGACCTCCTGGCCCTCCAGCACCCACGGCCGGGTGCCCGGACCGCGCCGTTCCCGCAGGTGGCGGTAGTCGTGCAGGCGGCGGGCCACCCAGAGCCGCAGCGGCCGGTCGCCCCACCACGGTTCGATGGCCAGCGAGTTGGCGGACAGCCCGGGCAGGTGCACGCCGCTCAGCCCGTCGCGGCTGCGCCGGTCGCTGTCCGCGTCCGGCCCCTGCGACCAGCGCACGTACAGCTCGCGCGCGGGCGCGCGGTCCTCGACCAGGGAGACCAAATCGGAGAGATCGTCGAAGCTGCGCATGCGCCGGGGTTACCGCGTCGGCGGAGGTTCGAACACCGAGGTGCCGGGTATGAGCTAAAGCATGACGGAAGCGACCACGACCGCCCTCCACTCGTTGTGGTCGGAGGCGATCCCGCACGGCCGGTTCCCCGTGCTCGTCGGCGAGGCCGCGGTGGACGTGGCAGTGGTCGGCGGCGGCATCACCGGCGTCACCACGGCGCTGCTGCTCAAGCGCGCGGGCCTGCGGGTCGCCGTGGTGGAGGCGGAACGCGTGGGCGGCGGCGTGAGCGGCAACAACACCGCCAAGGTCACCGCCCTGCAGTCCACTGTGTACTCCACGATCGAGCGCAGGCACGGCCCCGGGGCGGCGGCCGACTACGCCGCGGGCAACCTGGCGGCCGTCGAGCGGGTGGCCGCGCTGGTGTCCGAGCTGGGCATCGACTGCGACCTGCGCCGCATGCCGGCCTACACCTACGCGTTCGACGAGTCGGAGCTGCCCTCGGTCGAGCAGGAGGCCGCCGCGGCGGCCAAGGCCGGGTTGCCGGTGACGCGCGACCGCGGCGAGCACATGGGCGTGCCGTTCGAGGTGGCCGGGGCGGTGCGGCTGGACGGCCAGCTGCTGATCCACCCGGCCAAGTACGTGCGCGGCCTCGCGGAGGCCGTGGACGGCGACGGGTCGCGGGTCTACGAGGGCAGCCGCGTGCTGCGCATCGAGGACGGCAAGCCGAGCCGCGTGCACACCGAGGACGGCACGGTCACCGCCGAACGCGTGGTCATCGCCACGCACTACCCGATCCTGGACCGCGGCCTGTACTTCGCCCGGCTGGAGCCCATGCGCTCCTACTGCGTCGCCGCGACCCTGCGCTCCGGCACGCCCCCGACGGGCCTGGCGATCAGCGCGGGCAGCCTCTCGTGGTCGCTGTCGCGGTCCGGCGACCTGCTGATCGTCTGCGGGCGCGGTCACCCGACCGGGTCGTCGCCGGGTGAGCCGTACGAGGAGCTGGCCACGTTCGCCCGCGAGCACTGGGACGTCGCCGAGGTGACCCACCGCTGGTCCGCGCAGGACCCGACGGCCTACGACAACCTGCCGATGATCGGCCCCTACACTCCCGGCTCGACCACGCTGTACGGCGCGACCGGCTACATGAAGTGGGGCCTGAGCAACGGCACCCTGGCCGCCGAGCTGCTCACCGACCTGGTCGTGGGCCGGGAGAACCCGCTGGCCGCGCGGTTCAGCCCGCACCGGCTGACCCTGGGCGCCACGCCGAAGCTCGCGAAGCTGAACGCGAAGGTGGCCGCGGACCTCGTCGGCGACCGGCTGAAGTCCGCCGAGGTGGACTCGGTGGCGGACGTGCCGGTCGGCGAGGCGCGGGTGGTGCGCGACGGCACGGGCAAGGCGGGCGTGTACCGGGACGAGGCCGGGGTCGCGCACGGCGTGTCGTTGCGCTGCACGCACCTGGGCTGCCTGGTCCGGTTCAACGCCGCGGAGCGCAGCTGGGACTGCCCGTGCCACGGCTCGCGGTTCGACGTGGACGGCAGCGTGCTGGAAGGGCCCGCCACCCGGCCGCTGCCCCGTCGCGACCCCGCCTGATGACGGTCGGCGTCGAGGAGGAGTTCCTCCTGGTGGACCCGTCGACGCGCCGCCCCGTGGCGCGTGCGGCCGACGTGCTGGCGGGCGTGCGCGACCTGCCGCCCGGCGCGCGGGTCCACCGCGAGCTCAGCGCCGCGCAGGTCGAGTTCGCCAGCGGCGTGTGCGAGGGCCTGGACGAGCTGCGCGACCAGTTGACGGCGGGCCGGCGCGCGTTGGCCGCCGCCGCCCGCGCCGAGGGCCTGTGGCTGGTCGCGTCCGGTTCGCCGCCGCTGGCCGACCCGCGGCCGGCGCTGAGCGCGGGGGAGCGCTACGAGCGGATCGACTCGGTCTACCGCGGCCAGGTGCACGGCTACCAGTGCTGCGGCTGCCACGTGCACGTCGGCGTGCCGGACCGGGAGACCGCGGTGCACGTGGTCAACCACCTGCGGCCGTGGCTGCCGACGCTGCTCGCGCTGGGCGCGAACTCGCCGTTCGACCGGGACCGCGACACCGGGTACGCGAGCTGGCGCGTGGTGCACCAGGCGCCGTTCCCCGGCTCGGGCGTGCCGCCGTTCTCCCGCACGGCCGCCGAGCACGACGCCAGGGTGGCCCGGCTGGTGGACTGCGGCGTGCTGGTGGACCCCGGCCAGACGTTCTGGCTGGCCCGGCCGTCGACCCGGTACCCGACGGTGGAGGTGCGCGCCGCCGACGCCGCCGCCACGGTGGACGACGCGCTGCTCCAGGCCGGGCTCACCCGGGCGCTCGTGGACACCGCCCGCACCGCCGGTCCCGCCCCGGAGTTGGACGACCAGGTGCTGGCGGCGGCGGTGTGGACGGCGGCCCGCTACGGGCTCTCCGGCCCCGGCGTGGACCCGTTCACCGCGCGGCCGGTGCCCGCCGCGGACCTGGTGGACGCGTTGCTCGACCACGTGTCCGACGCGCTGGGTGACGACCGTGACCTGATCCGGTCACTCGTGCGGGGCGTGGTGGAGCAGGGGACCGGTGCGGCCCGTCAACTGAGGGCCGGATCACCCGAGGCGGCCGTGGACGTGCTCGCGTGCGCGCCCACCGGAGCGGGTAGTCCACGGGCATGACCACTGTGGACCCTGCTCTCGACCGCGCCGTGCTCCCCGCGCCGCGCGGCCCGCTCTCGGCCGCCGTCCTCGACGTCCTGCGCGCCGACCCGCCGGCCGCGGACCTGCCGTCGCCCGGGTCGGCGGACCCGTACGGCGAAGACCTCCAACTGGCTTTGCACGTGTGCTACGAGCTGCACTACCAGGGCTTCGCCGGCGTGTCGGACGACTGGGAGTGGGACCCGGGGCTGCTGCGGTTCCGCGCCGCCCTGGAGCGGGTGTTCCTCGACGCCCTGCGGGCCGACGTGCCCGGCGGCGCGGACATCGGCGGTGTGCTGGACGAACTGCTGGTCGAGCCGGTGGACGGCGTGGGGGTGAGCCACTTCCTCAAGGACGAGGGGGAGTGGTGGCACATGCGCGAGTACCTCGCCCTGCGCTCGATCTACCACCTGAAGGAGGCAGACCCGCACGCCTGGGTGATCCCGCGCCTGCGCGGCGCGGCGAAGGCCGCGCTGGTGGCGGTGGAGTTCGACGAGTTCGGCGGCGGGCGCGGCGACCGGATGCACTCGCGGCTGTTCGCCGACCTGCTCGTCGGCGCCGACCTGGACCCCGGCTACCTGCGGTACCTGGAGCACGCCCCCGCGGTGATGCTGGCGACGGTGAACCTGATGTCGTTGTGCGGCCTGCACCGGTCGTTGCGCGGCGCGCTGGTCGGGCACTTCGCCGCGGCCGAGATCACCACCGCGCCCAGCGCCACCCGGATGGCCAAGGCGTTGGAGCGGCTGGACGCGCACCCGGCGTGCGTCGAGTTCTTCACCGAGCACATCGAGGCGGACGCCGTGCACGAACAGGTGATGCGGCGGGACGTGATCGGCGACCTGCTGGCCCGCGAGCCGGAGCTGGCCGAATCCGTGGTGTTCGGCGTGCAGGCCACCGAACTGCTGGAACAACGGCTCGGCGACCACCTGCTGGGCGCGTGGCAGGAGGGGCTGACGGCGTTGCGCCGGCCCCTCCAGGACGGTTAGGACAACAGGTCAGCGTCGTTTGCGGTGGCTCGTGTCGCACAGCGGGTAGCGCTTGCTGCGGCGGCACGCGCACACCGCGACGACGAACCGGTCCGAGCACACCACGGTCCCGTCGTCCAGCCGCAGCTCGACCGGCCCCTCCACCAGCACCGGCCCACCGGGCACGACGGTCACCACCCGGGCTTCACGCTGCGTCGGCACGGACCACCACCAACTCCTCGTGCTCCTGACCGGATTCGATGAGCCCGCGTTCGGCCAACCACGCGGCCCGGCCGCGCATCACGGGTCCGAACGGGACGGTGCGGCGCGCGACCACCGACGCCTTCAGACCACCGCCGCGCAACTGACGCAGCGTCACGTCCGGGTCGCACAGCGTCGAGTGCACGATCAACCCCATGCCCTTGTCCGCCAACAACAACGGCATGACCGCGCACAGCCGGTCGAGCACGCAACGCCCGTCCAGCCCCGCGTCCCACGCCCGCGCGGGCCCCCGGTCCGGCACGTCCGCGCTCGGCACGTACGGCGGGTTGGCCGTGACCACGTCGAACCGCTCCCGGCCGACCAGGTCGCCGAAGTCGCCGCGCCGCACGCGCACGGACAGCCCGCGCAACCGGGCGTTGACCCGGGTCGCGGCGAGGGCGCGCCGGCTGAGGTCCACCGCCGTGACCTCACCCGCCCCCGCCACGCCCGAGGCGATCGCCAGCGCGCCGGTGCCGGTGCAGACGTCGAGCACGCGCGCCCCGCGCGGCATCCCGGCCTGCTCCAGCGCCCCGGCCATCAACCAGGTGTCCTCTTGGGGCCGGTACACGCCCGGCGGCCTCCACAACCACATAGGACAGTGGTTCCCTCGGCTCTGGCACGCAAACGGACCGGCGGACAGGAATGGATCGCGCCCCGAGGGGGAACCCCGGTGTCCCCGAGGCAGGGAGGTCGGATGGGCGTGGCGGAGGCGACCCGTGCGGTGGCCCGGGAACAGGTGCTGGTCGCGATGCTGGGCATCCCGCGCCTGCTGGCCCACCCGGTCTGGCGCGCCCCCGACCCCGAGGAGGGCCGCGGCCTGGGCGTGCTGCTCGTGCCGGGGTTCGGTTTCGGCGACCGCAGCCTGCACCTGACCAGGACGTGGCTGCGCAAACGCGGTTACGTGCCCACCGGCGCGCGGATCGGGCTGAACGTGGGGTGCACGTCCGACCTGGTCGACCGGCTGGAACGCGGGCTGGAGGCGCACGCCGAGGCGACCGGCGGCCCGGTGGTGCTGTTCGGGCAGAGCCGGGGCGGCGGCCTGGCCCGGCTGGTGTCCGTGCGGCGGCCGGAACTCGTGCGCGGCCTGGTGATGCTCGCCAGCCCGGTGCTGGACCAGCTCGGCGCGCACCCGAGCGTGATGCGGGTGGCGCGGACCCTGGCCCGGCTGTCGCGGGTCGGGATCCCGGGGCTGCTGAACGAGGACTGCTTCGCGGGCGCGTGCTACGACACCCACTCCACCGGCCTCAAGCAGCCCCTGCGGGTGCCCGCCATCGCGGTGTACTCCCGCAACGACCTCATCGCGCCCTGGGAGCTGTGCGCCGACCCGTGCGCGGAGTGCGTCGAGGTGGACAGCACGCACACCGGCATGGGCCTGGACCCCGAGGTGTACCGGCTGCTCGCGCCACGACTGGCCGCCTGGGCCCGCGACCGCGACCGGACCGCGGCGCCGGAGCCCGAGCCGGTGCACGCGCCGGGCTGACCCGGGTGGCGCCGCCTACCGCGTCGGCGGCACGTGCAGCCGTGAGCCCGTGGCCTCCGTGCTGGGCCACCACGCGCCGTCCTCGGCCACGTAGAACATCCGCGGCCCGATCTCGCTGATCGTGCGGACCGCGTCCACCAGGCGGTCGACGTGGTCCACCCCGATGCCCAGGCCCAGGCTGGCCCGCACGGCGGTGCGCTCGCCGGACAGGTGCCGGGCCAAGGGCCGGGCGCAGAAGTCGCCGTGGCGGACGCCGATGCCGTACTCCACCGACAGGGCGGTCGCCAGCAACGCGGAGTCCACGCCGTCCACCGTGAACGCGACCATCGCGACGCGTTCGCTGGCCGGGCCGAACAACGACACCTCGACGACCTCGGGGATCTCGGCCAACCCGGAGCGCAACCGGGTCAGCAGCACCGACTCGTACGGCATCACCGAGTTCCACGCGGTCTGCAACGTCTGGCACGCCGCCGCCAGCGCGACCGCGCCCACGACGTTCGCGCCGCCCGCCTCGTGCCGCCGGGCGCCCGCCGCCCACGTCACGGTGCCGTCGCCGACGTGCACCGTGGCGCCGCACCCGGCGAGGTGCGGTCGCGCCCGCTCCAGCCAGTCCGGCCGGCCGGCGAGCACGCCGATGCCGAACGGCGCGTACATCTTGTGCCCGCTGAACGCCACGTAGTCCACGTCCAGGGCGGCGATGTCGATGGGCTGGTGCGCGGCGTACTGCGCCGCGTCCACCGCGACCCGCGCGCCGTGGCGGCGGCACAGCGCGACCACGTCCTCCAGCGGCATCAGCTCGCCGGTCACGTTGAGCACCGCGCTCACCGCCACCAGCGCCGAGTCGCCGAGCGAGGACAGCGCCTCGTCCAACGACGCCAGCATCTCCTCGACCGACGACGGGATCGGCAACCGGCGCACGTCCCGCCACGGCAGCAGCAACGCGTGGTGCTCGCTGGAGAACACCACCACCGTCGTGCCCTCCGGCACGGCCATCGCCAGCAGCTTCAACGCGTCCGTGGTGTTGCGCGTGAAGACCAGGTAGTCGTCGTCCCGGCAGCCGATGAACGCCCGGACCACCCGCCGCGCCTCGTCGAAGCGGGCCGTGGACATCGCGGACAACGTGCCGGAGCCCTCGTGCGTGCTGGCGTACCAGGGCAGGAACGCCTGCGCGGCCTCGGCCACGGCGACCATGCACGGCGCGGTGGCGGCGTGGTCGAAGTTCGCGAACGACGCCGTCGCGCCGGAACCCAGCGGCACCTGGAGGTCCGCGCCGAGCACGGCGGGCAGCACGGACCGCGCCCCGTCGGTCGGCCGGTGGTGCGCGAACGGCCGGACGGTCCGGTCCGGGTCCAGGAACAGGGTCACCGCGCTTCCCCCGCGGCCGAGCCCTCGGCGAACGCGACGTCCTCGGGCAGCGCGTCGAGGTAGTCGTGCACGCCGTCGTAGGCGAACGTGAGCACCCGCGACCCGGCGGGCAGCGACCGCGCCACCCGGCACGCCGCCACCAGGTTCGCCGCGGACGAGATGCCGACCGCCAACCCCTCGGTCCGCATGACCTGCCGCATCATCCGCCGCGCGTCGTCGAACGACACCTGCTCCTCGGCCGTGACGAGGTCCAGGTCCAGCACCGCGGGCACCAGCCCGACGGCGAGGCCCTGGATGGAGTGCGTGACGAACTGGTTGTCCCGCAACGAACAGCCCTCCGGCTGCACGGCGACGATCCGCATCGCCGGGTTGTGCTCGGCCAGCACCCTGCCCACGCCGGTGAGATGGCCGCCCGTGCCGACGCCCGCGACCATCGCGTCCGGCAGGCGCGGCCCGAGCGCGTCCAGGATCTCCACCGCGGTGGTGCGCACGTGGATCGCGGGGTTCGCCGGGTTGGCCTGCTGGTTGAGCATCACCCAGTCCGGGTTGTCGAACAGCAGCCCCAGCGCCATCTCGGCGTGCGAGTTGTTGCCCAGCGTGTGGTCGGACAGCAGCACCTCGGCGCCGTAGCCCCGCAGCAGCCGTTGCTTGGCCGGGCTGTAGTTGTCCGGGATCACCAGCACCAGCCGGTAGCCCAGGATGGCCGCCGCCATCGCCAGCCCGATCCCGGTGTTGCCGCCGGTGGACTCGATGATCGTCTGCCCGCTGCCGCGGACCAGCTCGCCGTCCTTCTCCGCCTCCAGGATCATGTTCAACGCGATGCGCACCTTGTGGCTGCCGCCGGGGTTGAGCAGCTCCAGCTTCACCAGCAGCTCGCGGTCCAGGTCCGGTTCCAGCCGCGACAGCCGCACGACCGGCGTGTCGCCGATCGCGTCCAGCACCGAGTCGGCGATGCCCTTGGCCATGTCTCACTCCTGCTCGGCGTGCGGGGGCACGGTCTTCGCGTGCGGGGGGACGGTCTTCTCGCGCGGCGCGCCGAAGGTGGCGATCGCGGTGTAGCGGCCCCGCGCGGGGTCGAAGTCGAACAACCGCGCGCCGAGCACCTCGTCCCGCGACGTGTCCACGACGAGGTGGCGCACCGGGTACACCGGCGTGCCCTCGAACACGGCGAACCGGTGGTCCTCGTCGCTGAAGTACGCGCCCGCGTCGGGGTGCGAGTGGTAGATCACCCGGACCGGGTCGTCGCCGTCGAACGAGTCCTCCAGCTCGCGCAGGTCGTCCACGCCGAACGCGTAGCCGGTCCGGCTCTCCCGGTCGTAGACCCCGGGCCGGTCCTCGATCACGTTCACGCAGTCCTTCACGCCGCTCGCGCGGATGAACCCGCACGCCTCGGACGGGTAGCGGGTCAGCACGTGCCGGTAGACCTCGGCGAGCGCGGCGTCGGTCGGCCGCCCGTCGTCGTCCAGCGCGGCGGTCGCCGCGGCGGGCGGCGGCAGCACCTTGCGCTGGTTGTACTGCGTGACGCCGAACGCGCCGAGGATCACCAGCGTCAGCACCAAATCGACCCAGCCGAACGACGCGCCCTCGATCACCACGGCCAGGAACTGCGCGATGATCGGGAACAGCACGAACGCGAACGACACGATCACCGTGTCCATCCGCTGGAGGAGCCAGAAGTACACCGCGAACCCGATCGCGGAGGCCACCACGCCGAGGTAGATCGTCGCGCCGACGCTGCGCGCGGTGAACGCCTCCGCGCCGGGGCGTTCGACCAGCAGGCCCAACCCCGTGAGCAGCACGCCGCCGACGGCCATCGGCAGGGTGTTCAGGGTGAGCGCCGGCATCCGGCCGCCGTGCTTTTTGATCATGATGTAGGCCAGCGCGTGGATCACCGCCGCGCCCAGCAGTGCCGCCACGCCGATCACGTGCGTCACCGCGACGCCCTGCGAGTGCACGATCAGCGTGCCCAGCGCGGCGAACGCGACCAGCACGGCGGCGGCCTGCGTGGTGGTGATGCGCGTGCGCAGGATCGGCACGCTGAACACGATCATGAGGATCGACACCGACGACACGCAGATCGACGCCAGGCCCGACGACACGTACAGCTCGCCGTAGTTGAACAGGAAGAACGGCACGGTGAAGTAGCAGCCCACCATGAAGGCGAAGAACCAGCCCATGCCGCTCGGGTACCGCAGCGGCTTGCGCAGCACGAGGCAGGCCGCGATGAACGCCGGACCGGCGACGATGAAGCGCAGGCCGGACGCGGTGAGCGGCGGCATGTCGGTGATCGCGAGCTTGATCGCGATCCAGGTCGAGCCCCAGATCAGCACGACGGCGGTGAAGCTCACCCCGAGCAGCGCCGTCTGCCGTCGGGGTCGAGCGGGCGTCGCGGCGGCGGCAGCGGGCGCCTCGATCTCGGGTGCGGACATGGAGCGGGATCTCCAGACTGGAATGGTGGTGTGCTGGACGGGCGGCGGCTCAGCCGATCGCGGTGCGCGGTCGCGCGGCCACCCGCGACTTGCGGGCCAGCGGGATGCCGACGGTCACCTCGGACCCGCCGTGGCTGACCCTGATGTGCGCCACCGAGCGCAGCCCGCGCGCCCGGGGCGAGATCTGGACCGTGAGGCACTTCGCGCTGTTCTGCAGCACCGACCAGTCGCCGGCGGCCAGCGGCAGCTGCGTCGGGCCGAGCAGCTGCACCTCCAGGCCCGGTCGGTCCAGGTCGTTGCCGTGCAGCCGGAAGCGGTACTCGCCGAGCCCTTCCACGCCGTAGACGGTGATCGGCCGCGGCCCGGCGACCATCTGGTACTGGTGCAGCACCGCCACCTGCGCGCCGGCGGGCACGTCCGCCCGGACTAGGGCGTGGCTGCCGATCGTCACGTCGTCGCCGACCGTGATCGGGCCGAGCACGCGGGCGAACCCGCCGACCTGCACCCGGTCCCCGAGCGTGGGGTGCCGCCGGCCCGCGGCGTTGTCGGCGATGCCGAGCGCCCCGAGCACCACGCCCTGGAGGATGTAGCAGTCCGCGCCGATGGTGACGTCCTCGCCGATGACCGTGCCCATGCCGTGGTCGATGATGAACCGGGGGCCGATCGTGGCGCCGGGGTGGATCTCCACGCCCGTGCGGACCTTCGCCGCCTCGGAGATCTTGCGCGCCAGCACGCGTCGCCGCCACGGGTCGTCGCTCGGCGCGGTCAGCACCTCGTGCGCGACGCGGTAGGAGAGCACCGCCTGGAAGCACGCGTAGGTCTCCAGCACGTAGCGCCACGAGCCCAGCGCGGCCGGGTCGCGGCGGGCGAGCGCGAGGAGGTCGCCGACCGCGAGGTCGGCGGCGCGGCGGACCGCGGCGACGTGGTCGAGGCCGATCGCGGCGGAATCGGCCGCGTGCGGCGCCAGCGCATTCTCCGTCGCCCGGACTATTTCGGAGTGGGCCGCGTCCGCTTCCCGATCCGCGGGAACGGCGGACTCCTCGTGGACGACAGACACCGGTTCCCCCTAGTCAACTGATGATGTCGCGGTCGGGGACATTACCTCGGTGTCCGCACTTCTGCGACCGCAGTTTTGCGGCGGAGTGCGCCGATCGGCCGGTGCGCTGGGCCGATCGGTCGCACCCGGTGGCGTCCGGACCGGACAGGTTCACCGAATTGGACCAGCCGGTGGATCGCGATTAACGGGAATTAATAACCTCGAAACACATCGGGGTTCGATACTTCACCCGGATGTCCCAACGGTCCGCAGGGCGTTGTCATCTGCCCTGGTCAGCGGCGGTCCACCGGTGTGCGGGCCGTCTTGCGCGGTCCGCTAGCATCCCGTCGTCGCACCCATCGCCGCCCGATCGGCCGGTGGGCGCAATGGCGTGCGCGGACCGGGGAGGAACGTTGTCTGGGGGTTTGTCGCAGGATGCCCGGGATTTCCGGTCCTTCGAGTTGTCCCGGTGGCAACTCGTGGTCGACAGATATCACCGCTCTTGGGGCGGGTTGACCGGTTCGGCCGGTTCGGCGCTGCTCGACGTGATCGGCGTGGATACCGGGACGCGATTGCTCGACATCGCCACCGGACCGGGATATGTGGCCGCCGAGGCGTCCCGCCGAGGCGCCCGCGCGGTGGGTCTCGACTTCTCCGAGCAGATGATCGGGAAAGCGCGCGCGTTGTCCGGCGCGGTGGAGTTCCGGGTGGGCGACGCGCTCGACCTGCCGTTCGCCGCCGGCTCGTTCGACCGGGCCGTGATGAACTTCGGCCTGCTGCACCTGAGCGATCCGGAGCGCGCGATCCGGGAGGCGCACCGCGTGCTCGCGCCCGGCGGGGTGTTCGGCTTCACGGTGTGGGCGTCGCCGGAGGAGGCGGTCGGGTTCTCCCTGCTGTCCGACGCGATCATGGAGTTCGGCGAGCCCGTGGCGCTGCCCGAGGGGCCCGACTTCTACCACTACAGCGAGCCGGACAACTGCCGCGCGTCGCTGGCCGACGCCGGGTTCGCCGAGACCGGCGCGGAGGTGCTGCGCCTGGACTGGCGGCTGGAGGGCGTGGACGACCTGTTCCCGGCCTACCGGCAGGCGACCGTGCGCACCGGCGCGCTGCTCGACGGCCAGAGCGACGCCGACCGGGCGCGCATCGAGCAGCGCGTGCGGGAGACGGCCGAGCGGTTCGCCGACGGCGACGGCGGGCTGCTGATCCCGATGCCGGCGATCGCGGTGTGGGGTCGGAGGTAGCGGATCCCCGAACCGTGACGAAAGTTCGGTGATCATTCACTCGGAAGTGTGATCTTTCGTGCGATCCTGCCTGCGTGCGGCCACCCTGCGCGCCGCACTCGGGGAGGAGACACCCAATCGTGCGAGTACGACCCCTGCTGCACCCCATCGCTCTCGTCGTGGCCGTCGCCGCCGTCGCGGCCACCCTGCTCGTGCCGACCGCCGCCGTCGGCGCCACGCCGATCACCGTCGCCCAGGCCCTCGGCCGGCAGGACGGCGCGCCCGCGACCGTCCGCGGTTACGTCGTCGGCCAGCCGACCGCCACCAACACCGTGGTGCGGTCCGACTTCCCGTCCGACTACGCGCTCGCGCTCGCCGACTCGCCCGGCCAGACGAGCACCGGCCAGATGCTGTACGTGCAGATCACCTCCGCCTTCCGGGCGCAGTGGGGCCTGCGCACCAACCCCGGCCTGCTCGGCGCGCGGATCGACGTCACCGGTCCGCTCACCGCGTACTTCTCCCACGCGGGCCTGACGTCGCCGACCGCGTTCGCCCACGCCGGCACCTCGCCGACGACGACCACCACGACCACCGGCCCCACCGTCACGTCGACCACGGCTCCGAGCGGCGACACCGACGCCTACTACCGCAACGCGCTCGGCAAGACCGGCGCGTCGCTGAAGTCGGCGTTGAACGGGATCATCCGGACCAACACCAAGCTGTCCTACGACCAGGTGTGGGAGGCGTTGAAGGTCACCGACCAGGACCCGGCCAACAGCGCCAACGTGATCCTGCTCTACACCGGGCGCTCGCAGAGCAAGTCCACCAACGGCGGCGACCCCGACGACTGGAACCGCGAGCACGTCTGGGCCAAGTCGCACGGCGACTTCGGCACCGCGACCGGCCCCGGCACCGACATCCACCACCTGCGGCCCACCGACGTGTCGGTCAACGCCGAGCGCGGCAACAAGGACTTCGACCTGGGCGGCTCGCCCGTGGCCGAGGCGCCCGGCAACTACACCGACGCCGACTCGTGGGAGCCGCGCAACGCGGTGAAGGGCGACGTCGCGCGGATGCTCTTCTACATGGCGGTCCGGTACGAGGGCAACGACGGCTACCCGAACCTGGAGCTGAACAACAGCGTCGCCAACGGCACCGCGCCGTACCACGGCAAGCTGTCGGTGTTGCTGCAGTGGCACGCGCAGGACCCGCCGGACGCGTTCGAGAAGCGCCGCAACCAGGTGATCTACGACAGCTTCCAGCGCAACCGCAACCCGTTCATCGACCACCCCGAGTGGGCCGCGTCGATCTGGGGTTAGGCGCGTTCGGCCGGCGCCCGCACCCGACGACCGGGTGCG
>NZ_JBHYXZ010000102.1:0-17131 GCF_042752395.1 Actinosynnema sp. NPDC059335
GGCCTAAGGCACTCGAACCCATGTCAAATCGGGCCTCGGTGGGGTGGTGGCGGGTCCGATGTGCGGAGGTCGGGTGGTGGCCTTCGTGGTGGTTGTGGGTGCGGGTGAGATGGCTTGGGCTTGGGCTTGGGTGGTGGTTGTGGGTGCGGGTCGGGGAAGTGAGGGGTGCTCGGTTCGTGTCCACAGTGGAGTAAGTGCGCGATCTTCTCCGTCAGCCGACCGATGTTTCCGCATCAGTGCGGCCTCATCGTGGGTTCATCGCACCGACGCCCGCACGACGACGTGTGCGGCCTCACCGGAAGGTGCACCCCGATGATCACTTCAGCACCCGCCGCGCACGCGGATGAGGCAGGGGCGCGGGCCGAGACCATGGCCCGGTTCCTGCGCGACGTACCCGTCCCCTTCACCCGCGTGCTGTCCCTGTGGGTGGGCTACCGCCTGCGCCGCGACCCCCGGCAACCCGACACGACGCACCACCTCACCCCGCGCCAGGCGCACCTGCTCGGCTTACCCCCGCACGCGGTGGTGACCCGGCGCGAGGGCTACCTGGTCCCCCACCTCGGCGACCAGGGTCCCCGCCTGGCCGCGATCACCGCGCTGGTGCACCAGCGCGGGTTGGAACTGGACGAGCCCGGGAGGGAGGAGCTGGCGCGCGGGTACACGCCGCTCGGCACGCTGCTCACCGGGGCTCGCCGGGCCACGCACTACGCCACCACGACCCGGTTGCCGGACGACCCCGACTTCGCCGACCCGCTGCCCGACTCGCCCGACGACGTGCCCGCCCTGTGGTGCCAGGCCACGCTGCTCAGCGCGGGCAGACCGGTGGCGCTGGTCCGCGAGACCGTCTACCGGGTGGCGTTCACCGGCCGCCGTCCGCCCGACCTGTCCGCCTACCTGACCCCCGCGCCGCCTCGACTGGTCTCCTGATGCGCGGCCGGACGTCCGCGTTGGCCGCGGCGACCGTGGCGGCCGGGTCCAGCGGGTACGTGGTGGCGGCGGTGCTCACCGAGGTCGCCGCCGACCACGGCGCGACGACGGCGGCGGCGGGGCAGACGATCACGGCGTTCGCGTTGGCCTACGCGGTCGGGTCGCCGGTGCTGGCGATGGTGACGGCGAGGTTCGAGCGGCGGGCGTTGTTGGTGGTCGCGCTGCTGGTGGCGGCGTTGGGCAACGTCGGTGCGGCGCTCGCGCCGACCTTGGACCTGTTGCTGGTCGCCCGAGTGCTCACGGCGTGCGGCGCGGCGTTGGCGACGCCGGCGGCGACCGCGGTCGCGGCCCAGCTGAACCCCGGGCACAAGGCGAAGGCGATGGCCGTGGTGACCGCGGGTCTGACGGCCGCCACGCTGCTCGGCGTGCCCGCCGGGCGGCTCGTGGCCGACCGGTACGGCTACCGGGCGGCGTTCGTGCTGGTCGCAGTGTTGTGCGTGGTCGCGGCGGTGGTGGTGCGGGCGGCCGTTCCGGCGGTGCGGCCCGGACCGCCGGTGGGGTTCCGGCAGCGGCTCGCGCCGCTGGCCGACCCGCCGGTGCAGCGGCTGCTGGCCGTGTCGCTGCTGGCGTGCCTGGCGACGTTCAGCGTGTACGGCTACCTCGGCCCGATCACCGGGCACCCGCCCGACAGCGGCCACCTGCTCGCCTACGGCGTGGGCGGGGTGGTGGGCAACGCGATCGGCGGCGTGGCCGCGGACCGGCACGGGTCGCGCACGCCGCTGCTGGTGGCGCTGGGCGGTTGCGCGGCGGTGCTCGTGGTGCTGCCGGCGCTGGTGACCGGGGCGACCGGGGTGGTGGTGATGGCCGCGTGGGGCGCGTTGTTCTGGGCGTTCAACCCGCCGCTGTTCGCCGCGCTGGTGGCGCTGGACCCGGACCGGGCGAACCTCCTGCTGGCCTTGAACGCGTCCGCGATCTACACGGGCATCGCGGGCGCGGGTGTGCTCGGCGGCGCGGTCGACGCCCCGGCCGTCCCCCTCGTGGGCGCCGCCGTCGCCGTCGCGGCCACCGCGCTCGCCGCCGCGAACCGGGAGAGGAGGTTGGTGACGCGCTGATCGGCGCGATCCGGGTTAGGTTGCCCGCATGGCCGGAAAGGTGCCTTCGGTGGAGCTGGAGGTCGGGGACCGCGTCGTGCGGATCTCGAACCCGGATCGCGTCTACTTCCCCGCGCGCGGGGAGACCAAGCTCGACCTCGCCCGCTACTACCTCTCGGTGGGCGACGGGATCGTGCGCGCGCTGCGGGAGCGGCCGTGCATGATGCACCGGTTCCCGTCCGGGGTGACCGGGGAGAAGGTGCACCAGAAGCGGCTGCCCCACGGCGCGCCGCCGTGGGTGCGGACGGTGCGGGTGCACTTCCCCCGGTACAACCGGCACGCGGACGAGCTGTGCGTGACCGACGTGGCGGACGTGGTGTGGGCGGTGCAGATGTCCACGGTCGAGTTCCACCCGTGGAACTCGCGCAGCGCCGACACGGAGAAGCCCGACGAGTGGCGCATCGACCTGGACCCGATGCCGGACTGCCCGTTCTCCCGGGTGCGGCGGGTGGCGCACGTGGCGCACGAGGTGCTGGACGACCTGGGCGCGGTGGGGTGGCCGAAGACGTCCGGGGGCTCGGGGTTGCACATCTACGTGCGGATCAAGCCGGAGTGGGGGTTCGCCGACGTGCGGCGGGCGGCGTTGGCGTTCGCGCACGAGGTGGAGCGGCGCGCGCCGGACGACGTGACGACGGCGTGGTGGCGGCGCGACCGGGACCCGCGCAGCCTGTTCGTGGACTACAACCAGAACGCCCGCGACCACACGATCGCCAGCGCGTACTCGGTGCGCGGCGTGCCGGAGGCGACGGTGTCCACGCCCGTGCGGTGGGACGAGATCGACTCGCTGGACCCGCGCGACTTCACCATCGCCACCGTGCCGGCCCGGTTCGCCGAGCTGGGCGACCTGCACGCCGGGATCGACGACGCGGTGTTCTCGCTGGAGCCGCTGCTGGAGTGGGCCGACCGCGACGGGGTCGAGGTGCCGGACTGACGCCTCAGCGGAGCACGCGGGGCCGGCGGCGGCCGAGCGCGATGCCGTTCTCGACGTGGTGCAGGGCCTCCCGCTCGGTCCAGCCCTCGACGCCGTTGTGCCGGGCGGCGGCGGCCAGCAGCACGGCCAGCGCGGTGGTCTCGTCCAGCCAGCCCGCGCCGACCAGCTCGCCGAGCCGGCAGGCGGCGGTGAACACGGTGTGCGCGCGACCGCCCGGCCGCGCCTCGCGGACCCGTTCGGCCTCGCCCTCCACGACGGCGGCCCGGTAGGCGTCGACCCGGCGCGGCGACGGGCGGCGTGGGGCGGGGATCGGCGGGTGCTCGGGCGGCGGCGGGGCGAGCACGGCGAGCAGCCACTCCGGCGCGGGCGCGACCGGCGCGTCCCGCAGCACCCGGTACCGGTCGCGGCCGAGCGCGGAACCGGCGGCCACGACGTAACCGCCGACGCCGCGGGTGTCGACGTGCGGCGCGACCCTGCCGACGGTGTTGCCGAGCGGCACGTCCGGGGCCCGGAAGTAGCGGTGCTCTCCCCCGCTGGGCGTGGCGACCGTGTAGGTGTCGCGGGGGTCCTCCGCGCCGTGTTGCCAGGCGCGGCGGGCGAACGCCTCGCGGCCGTGCGGCACGTCGAGGTCGACCACGAGCAGCCCGGCCGGGCCGCACGCGATGCCGACGTTGTAGGCGCGGCGCGACCACCAGTGCCGGATCCGGTCGCGGTCCAGGGTCGCCTCGTCGTCCCAGCCGCGCAGCGCGGGCAGCTTGCCGTGCGGGCGCAGGGGCACCACGGGCCAGCCTCGTGCGGCGGCCTCCAGCGCCGCCCGGTACCTGGTCATGCTCGTCCCCCTCGGTCTGGGCAACGGGGGAAGCGCCGCCGATGTCCAGTGTGGCGGGGTCGGCGACGCCGGTACAGGGCCGCCCGGGGCACGGCTTCGGGGCGACCGCGAGGTGTACCGGCGGCCGCGGCGGGTAGGCCACTGGTTCGGCACGAGTTCGAAGGGAGCCGACCATGTCCGATCCCGTGGGCGGCACGCGTGACGGGTCCGACGACCGGGCGACCGGTCCCGCCGGCGGCGGGGGCGGCGTGGAGGCGGACGGCGGCCTGCACGTGCGCAGCCCCGCGTTCAGCGGCCACACCCTCATCCCCGACCGGTACTCCCACGACGGCGGCAACACCTCGCCGCCGCTGGAGTGGGACGCCCCGCCCGCGGGCACGGCCGAGCTGGCGCTGGTGTGCGAGGACCCCGACGCGCCGGGCGGGACGTTCGCGCACTGGGTCGTCACCGGCATCCCGGCGGACGTGACCTCGGTCGAGGAGGGCGCCGCGCCGCCCGGGTCGGTCGAGGGCCGCAACGGCTTCGGCGAGCCGGGCTGGGGCGGGCCGCGCCCGCCGGTGGGCGACGACCCGCACCGCTACTTCTTCCGGGTCTACGCGGTGGACCGGCCGCTGGGCCTCGGCGAGGGCGTGACGGCCGACGACGTGCGGGGCTCGATCGAGGGACGGGTGCTGGCGCACGGCACGCTGGTGGGTCTGTTCGGCCGCTGACCCCTGCAACGCACCGTGACCGATCGGAGGGCATTCATCCCATCGGGCAGTGATAACGGCGGTCCGCTGCCGATAACATCGGGGCAGGGGGGCGACATGATCGGCGCTGAGGTTCGTCATGGAGGACGGTGACCTCGTCGGGCGATTCGCCCACCGCCTGCGGTTGTTCGACTCCAACGCCGACGGCGTGGTGCGGCGGCGGGACGTGGTGGCGGCCGCCGAGCGGCTGGTCCGGTCGTTCCCCGTGGACCCGCACTCGATCGGGGCCGAACGGATCCGCACCGGCTACGAGATGCTGTCGCTGGCCCTGCTCGCGGACTTCGGCGACCTGGCGCGCGACGAGGTCGCGCTCCCCCGGTTCACCGCCGCGCTGGCCGCCGACCCCGCCCGGATGGCCGGGTTGGGCCGCCGGATCGCCCGCACCGACGCGCTGGCCGTGCGCGAGTGCCTCGCCCCGATCGGCGCGGCGGTGAAGGCCGAGCACATCGCCGAGGTGATCGTGGTCCTCGGCGCGCACCCCGGCCACCACCCGGTGATCCAGCAGGCGCTGGAGCGCGACGGCGCGCTCATCCGGCTGACCGCCGCGATCCGCCCGTTCACCGAGCACTTCACCGGTTCCGGCTACCCCGGCCTCTACGGCCGCCCCTAGGGTGGCGGCATGGCCGGGTCGGACGACCAGTACGACGCGCTCGGCGAGGTCTACGAGCGCACCAAGCACATCCCCACCGGGTTGGCCGAACGCGCCACGCTGCTGACCGCGCTCCCCGACCTGCGCGGCCGGTCCGTGCTGGACGTCGCCTGCGGCACGGGCTTCTACCCGCGCGAGTTCCGCCGCCTGGGCGCGGACCCGGTGGTCGGCGTCGACTCGGCGGGCGAGATGGTCGCCTACGCGCGCGAGGTGGAGCGCCGCGCGCCCCTCGGCATCGCCTACCACCGGCACGACGCCACCGCGCTGCCCGTGCTCGGCGTGTTCGACGTGGTCACGGCGGTCTGGCTGCTCGGGTACGCCGAGGACGAGGCCGCGCTCGACCTGATGGTGGGCAACCTGCGCGCGAACCTCGCGCCCGGCGGCACGCTCGCGGTGCTCGTGCCCAACCCCTACGCCGACTGGGACGTGCTCGCCGACTACGGCCGCTACGGCTACGAGGTCGTCCGGTCGGGGCCGCCCGGCGCGCGGCAACCGGTGGTGGTGCGGGTGCACGGCGACCCGCCGTTCGAGTTCGACTCGTTCTACTGGCCCGGCGGCGTCATCGAGGGCGCGCTGGCCCGCGCCGGGCTGCGCGACGTCACCCGGCACGCCACCGCGGTCCCCGAGGACGGGCGCGGCGAGGCGTTCTGGGGTCCGCTGCGCCGCAGCCCCAGCTTCGCCGTCTTCACCGCACGCGCCTGAGCCGCGGTCCCGCTGTCGGACCCCGGTGGCAGGATCGCCGCGTGACCGTTCCCGCCGTGCTGCGCACCCTGGCCCGGCTCAGCGCGTCCGAGCGGCCGCAGCGGGTCCGGCTCGACCTCACCCGGACCGCGGGGCTGGCGTGGCTCGGCGCGGACGAGGCCGCGTGGCAGGCCCTCACCCACGACCCGGACGGACCGCACCGGCCCGCGTCGCCGTGGACCGCCCGGCGCGACCGGCAGGCGGCCGTCGACCGGCTGGCGGCGTTCGACGCGCTGCACCGGGAGGACCGGCTGCTGCGGCTCGGCTGGGCGTTCCTGTGCGGGCCGGCGACGGTGGACGGGCGGCGCAGGCGGGTGTGCCTGCCGCTGGTGTCGCGGCCGGTCCGGCTGCGCCCGGCCGGGCGGCGGGGCCACGTGCTCGACGTCGCGGGCGACCTGGCCGTGTTCCCGCTGGTGACGGACTGGTCCCTGGCGGCCGGGTTGGAGACCCGGCTGGCCCCGGACCCGGAGTGGATCTCCGCCACGCTGGCCGCGGCGGGGTTCGCCGACGTGCCCGTGCTCGACGCCGGGCACGACCCGCTCCGGTTGGTCGGCGGCGACCGGCTGGTGGTGGTCGCCGGGGCGGGGCTGCACGCCGGGGAGCCGGTGGTCGGCACCGAGCGCGGCGCGGCGCTCTACGACTGGGCGCGGCGGGCTGGGGTCGAGGCCACCGCGGTGGCGGCGCTGTACGGCCCGGCCGAGGACACGCCGGAGGGGAACGAGCCCAAGGGGATCCGGCCGGAGGGGAACGGCTCGGAGGGGAACGGGCCGGCAGGGAAGAGGTCGGCGGTCGGCGAGGGGTCGGCGCGAGGTGGGCGGCGCGGAAGCAGGCCGGCCCGACGCGGATCGGTCTCAAGCGGATGGGCCGGCGGCGGATCGGCCGGGCGCGGGCCGGATCGGGGCCGATCGGGGTCGGCCGGCAGCGGGTCTGCCGGTGGGCAGGCCGTGGACCGGGCGGCCGGAGGCGGGGCGGTGGCCGGCGCAGCGGAGTGCGGTCCCCTGCCGTTGAGCCCGGACCAGTGGGCGGCCGTGCGCGCGGCCCGCACCGCGCCGGTCACCGTGATCGGCGGGCCGCCGGGCAGCGGCAAGACGCACGCGTTGGCCGCCATCGCGTTGGACGCGGTGGCGGCCGGTCGGTCCGTGCTGCTGGCCGCCCGCACCCGCAACGCCGCCGACGTGCTCGGTGCGGCGTTGCGGCGGGCGGGCGGCCCGGTGCCGGTCCTGTTCGGCGACTCCGAGCTGCGGCTGGAGGTGGCGCGGGAGCTGGGCGAGGGAGTGGCCGCCACGACCGCGAAGGGCGAGGTGGAACGGCTCGACCGGGCCGCACGGGGCGCGGTCGCGGCGGTGGTCCGGGTGGAACGCGCGGTCGGTGACGCGTTGCGGGACGAGGAGTTGACCGGGGCCGCCGTGCGGTACGAGGCGCTGATGCCCGCGCACCGGTCCGTCGCGCCGCGCGCGTTCGCGGAGGACGCCGACTTCGCCCGGCTGCACGACCTGCTGCGCCCCCGTCGCGGGTGGTTCGGCGCGCTGCGGACCCGGTGGGCGGTGCGGTCCGCGCGGCGGTTGGCCGGTGCGGCGGACGACGTGGGCGTGGCGGACCTGGAGGCGGTGGTCGCCGCCGAGCAGTCCGCCGCGCAGGTGCGCGTCGCCGCGCACGGCGGCACGTCGCTGGACGCGGTGCGCGCGCTGCTGGCCGAGGAGGACGCCCGCGCCCACACCGCAATCGCCGGGTGGTTGGCCGCCTCGGCGGTGAGCCGTCGTGGCGCTTCCGGGTCGCGGCGGGCGGTGGCGGCGTTGGCGACGGCGCTGCGGTCGGGCCGGGCGGCGCGGCGGAGGGCGCTGGCCGGGCTCCCCGCCGAGCACCTGGTGCGGGCCCTGCCGCTGTGGGTGGGGACGTTGGCCGACGTGGAGGACGTCCTGCCCGCCGTGCCCGGCATGTTCGACCTGGTCGTGATCGACGAGGCGAGCCACGTCGACCAACCGCTGGCCGCGCCCGCGCTGCTGCGGGGCCGACGCGCCGTCGTCGGCGGCGACCCGCGCCAGCTGCGGCACGTGTCGTTCGTGGCCGACCGGGCCGTGCGCGAGGCGGTGGTCGCGGAGGGCACGGTGGCGTGGGCGGACCGGCTCGACGTGCCCAAGGTCAGCCTGTTCGACGCGGCCACCGCGGCCGCCGGGGTGCACTGGCTGACCGAGCACCACCGCTGCGCGCCGCACCTCATCGGGTTCGCCGCGGCCCGCTTCTACGAGAACCGCATGGACCTGCTCACCACCCACCCGTCGATGGCGGGCGGGCGCCGCGGCGCCCGCGAGCGGGGGGGGGGGCCGCCCGCCGCCCAGGGCGGCCACCCGGGGGGGGGGGGCCCGGGGGGCCACCCCCGGGGGCCGGGCCCAGCGGCGGCTCGGTCTCGTCGGGCTGGTCGAGCAGGAACCGCAGCAGCGGCTCCGCGCCGGCCACGGTGAAGTCCTCCACGTGGTACACCGTCGACGTGGCCGGGGCCAGGAAGTCCGGCACGCCGTCGCGCGACTGGCCGGGCAGGACCACCGGCACGAACTTCTGCAGGTCGTCCTGCGCGGCGTAGAAGGCGTCCCGGATCAGCCGCGCCTCCCACTGCACCCCGCGTCCCGCGTCCGGTCCCTCCCGGCCCTCGGCGCGCCTGCGGTACTGCTCCGACGCCACGCACAGCACCACGTCGGCCTCCCGGACCTGCTCCCCCATCCACAGCGCCCAGTCCTGCCTGCGCTCGTTCGCGGTCCGGTCGAGCTTCGCGTCGACGCCGTGCCGGCGGAGGAAGATCCACAGGTTGCGCACCTGGTCCGAGTGCTCCGCGGACTCCTGCGCGTACGAGATGAACACCCGCTTGGGACGTGAATCCCCTCCCACACCCACCCCACCGGTTCGACGATCATTCACCGTCAACTCTAAAGGGGCGCGGCGCGGCCGAGGACCGGTCCCGACGACCTCGTCAGGAGCGGGGCGGCGCGGTGCTCTGCCGCACCACCAGCTCGGTGGCCAGCTCGACCCTCGGGTGCGGCGGGCGCCGACCGCGGGCGAAGGCGAGGACCATCTCCGCCGCGGCGGCGGCCATGTCGCGCAACGGCTGCCGGACCGTGGTCAGCGGCGGACCGCTCCACTCGTGGATCGACAGGTCGTCGTAACCGACGACGGACAGGTCGCGCGGCACCGACAGGCCCAGTTCGTGCGCCGCGCGCAGCACGCCCAGCGCCTGGTAGTCCGAGCCCGCGAAGATCGCCGTGGGCCGGTCGGGCCGGTCCAGCAGCTCCAGGCCGTGCCGGTAGCCGCTGGCGGCGCGGAAGTCGCCGTGGCGGACGTGGTCGGGAGGCGCCGACAACCCGGCGGCGGCCAACGCGCTCCGGAAACCCTCCACCCGGGCGCGGCTGCACGGCAACCGGGTCGGGCCGGAGATCACCGCGATGCGCCGGTGCCCCAGCTCGACCAGGTGCCGGGTCGCGGACAGTCCGCCCGACCGGTTCGCCGAGCCCACGGCGGGGACGCCCGGAGGCAGCTCCTGCGCGGTGTCCACGAAGACGAACGGGATGTCGGCCGCGGTCAGCCTCCGGCGCTGCCGCTCGTCCAGCTCGACCACCACCGGGATCACCCCGAGCGGACGGCGGTCGAGCAGGTCGTCGAACCAGTCCTGGCGGGGTTTGTGGTCGCCGTCGAGTTCCGACAGCACCAGCGCCGCCTGCTCGGCGGCCAGCACCCGCTCCACCCCGCGGATGATCTCCATGGCCCACTCGGAGTGGATGTGGTCGAACACCAGCTCCAGCAGCGCGGGCCGGGCCGGCCGCCGGACCCGCCCGGTCCGCGCCGGGTGGCGCTCGCCGGCGGCCGCCCCACCGGGCGTCCACGACGGGACGACGCCCGCCATCACGGGCTCGTCGGAGCCGCCGCGCCGCTGGTGGGGCACCCGCTGCGAGCCAACGCTCCACCAGTGCGGCGACGTGCTCATGCCTGTCCCTGTCCGCGAGATGGTCCTACGCACGATCAGGAGCGCGCGCGGGACGCCCGGTCCATCCGGCCGAACGCCACGCGCCGCGGTCCCCGACGCAACCGCAACTCCGACGTCCACGGTACGACGTGGAGCGGCGCGAGCCCGTTGAGACGCGATGTTGCGTGATGTTTCGTGGACCGGCGAGGTCGGCCGTTCGGCATTGACACATTTCGCCGCCCTGATCGAAACTTCAGCAGGCGTCGTCCCCGATCATGATCGTCGCCCCCTCCGCGGAAGGACAGCCCGGTGATCACCACACCAGACGGCGGCGGCGCGACGATCGCCCAGATCGCCGAGCTGGCCGGTGTCTCCGTCGCCACGGTCTCCAAGGTCGTCAACGGCCGGGCCGACGTCGCGCCCGACACCCGTGCCGCCGTGTGGAGCGTCATCCACGAGCACGGCTACCGGCGGCAGAAGAAGAAGGCCAACCGCGCCACCCTCGTGGAACTCCTCCTGCACGAGGTCAAGGGGCCGTACGGGATGGAGGTCATCAAGGGCGTCGAACGCGTCGCGGTCGAGCACCAGCTCGCCCTCGTCGTCTCCGAGCTGGAGGCCAGACCCGCGCCGGGCCGCAACTGGATCGAGGCGGTGATCGGCCGGCGGCCCACCGGTGTCGTCGCGGTCTTCGCGGGCCCCGCCCGCGCCCAGCTCGACCAGCTGCGCAACCGCGGCATCCCGCTGGCGATCGTCGACCCGATCGGCGAGCCGGACCCCGACCTGCCGTCGGCGACCGGCGACAACTGGGGCGGCGGCCTGGCCGCGACCCGCCACCTGCTGCGCCTGGGGCACCGGCGCATCGCCGCCATCACCGGACCGCCGCTGTCGCTGCCGAGCCGGGCCCGCCTCGACGGCTACCGGGCGGCCCTGGAGACCGCGGGCATCGCGTTCGACCCCGACCTGGTCCGCGAAGGCGGGTTCCACCTGGAGAACGGCCTCGCCCACGGCCTGGACCTGCTGACCCGCCCGACACCGCCCACGGCGGTCTTCGCGTTCAACGACGCCCAGGCGATCGGCGTGTACCAGGCGGCCCACCGGCTGGGGCTGCGCATCCCGGAGGACCTGAGCGTGGTGGGCTTCGACGACCTGCCGACCGCGACCTGGGCGATCCCGGCACTGACCACCGTGCGCCAACCACTGCGCGACATGGCCGCCACCGCCACCCGCATGGTGATCGACCTGGCCCACGGCACCACCCCCACCACCCACCGCTCGGTGTTCGCCACCGAACTGGTCGTCCGCGCCAGCACCGCCCCACCCGCCACCTGACCGCCCGCACCCGAACGCCGCGCCTCGGCGGTGCGAGGGAGCCTCGACACGTCGGGCGGGTTGTAGAGGTCGCCGCCGACTCGGGCCGGCACGACCGGCTCGCCGTCGCCCGGCCGGAACAGGTCCACGGCACGCCCCCGGCGGGCCGCGTCACTCGCCGCCCGCGACGAGCGGTTCGAGGGTGACCTCCGGGTGCAGGCGGCGCAGGACGGCCAGTGCGGTCGAGTCGGTGAACAGCGCCAGGTGGGTGCCGTCGGCGCGGGTCAGGACCTCGCTGCCCCGGCTGTCCACGACGGCCCGGTGGTCGGGGTCGGGCAGTCGGCGCGCGACCGTGTACGGCAGGCGTTCCAGGCGCACGGGCGACTTGAACTCGGTGTCCAGGCGGTAGGCGGCGACCTCGAACTGCATCGGGCCCACGGCGGCGAACACCGGTGAGCCCTCGCCTCGGCGCAGGGAGCGCAGGACCTGCACGACGCCCTCGGACTCCAGCTGGTCGATGCCCCGGCGGAACTGCTTGGCCCGGCTCAGGTCGGCCGGGCGGGCCACCGCGAAGTGCGCGGGCGCGAAGCTCGGCAGGCCCGGGAACCGCACGGCGGGCCGGCCGGTGTGCAGGGTGTCGCCCACGCGCAGGGCGGTGGCGTTGACGAGCCCGATCACGTCGCCCGGGTACGCGGTGTCCACTGTGGACCGATGCTGGCCGAAGACCTGCTGCGCGTACTTGGTGGCGAACGGCCGCCCGGTCGTGGCGTTGGTGACCACCATGCCGCGCTCGAACACGCCCGAGCACACCCGGGCGAACGCGACCTGGTCGCGGTGCGAGGGGTCCATGCCCGTCTGGACCTTGAACACGAACGCCGAGAACGGCGCGTCCAGCGCCCGCGGCCGCGCCTCGACGTCCCGCCGCGGCTCGGGGCGCGGGGCCAGCTCCACCAGCAGGTCGAGCAGGTGCCGCACGCCGAAGTTCAGCACCGCCGACCCGAACAGCACGGGCGTGGCCGACGCGGCCAGGAAGCGCTCCCGGTCGAAGTCGCCGCCGGAGGCGGACATCAGCTCCGACTCCTCCACCGCACGCGTCCAGCGGGCGCCCTCCTCGGCCTCGGCGCGGGCCGGGGGCAGGCGGTCCTCCCCCGCCGCCGTGGCGCCGCCTGCGGTGCGGGAGTAGCGGGTGAAGTGCCCGTCACGGCGGTCCAGCACGCCCCGGAAGTCGCCCGCCTCGCCGACCGGCCAGGTCAGCGGCATGGGCTGGAGCCCGATGCGCTCCACCAGCTCGTCGCACAGCTCCAGCGCGTCGCGGCCCGGACGGTCCCACTTGTTGACGAAGGTGATCACCGGGATGCCCCGGTGCCGGCACACGTCGAACAGCTTCAGCGTCTGCGGTTCCAGGCCCTTGGCCGCGTCCAGCAGCATCACCGCCGAGTCCACGGCCGCCAGCACCCGGTAGGTGTCCTCGGAGAAGTCGGCGTGGCCGGGCGTGTCGAGCAGGTTGACCACCGCGTCGCGGTAGGCGAACTGCAACGCCGCCGAGGTGATGGAGATGCCGCGCGCCTTCTCCAGCTCCATCCAGTCCGACACCACGCCGCGCCGGCCCGCCTTGCCGTGCACCGCGCCCGCCTGCGAGATGACCCGCGCGTGCAGCGCCAACGCCTCGGTCACCGTGGACTTGCCCGCGTCCGGGTGGCTGATCACCGCGAACGTGCGCCGCCGACCCGCCTCCCGCAGCACTTCGGCGGGTGGTGCGGTCGACGGACCTGCGGCGGTCATGCGGGGCTCCCGGACTCGGCGGACGACCCGCGAAGCCTACGACCGGCCCGGCGCGCCCGACCGCCGGACGCCCGAAGCGGACCCCCGGCGGGGACGAACGCCTCGCCGGGACGCGGCGGCCCCGAGCCGGCCGACAGGCGCACCCCGGTCCGACCGCACGGAGCAGGGGGCGCGACCGACCGGCCCAACGCGGGCCGACGAACCGGGATTCGGGGTAACGGACCCCTCGAAGGGGTCGATCCCGGAGAGGTGAAACGAACCCTCGCGTTGGCGACCGCCCTCGTCCTGTCCGGATCGGTCCTCGTCGGCACGGCCGCCGCCGCGCCGATCGCCGGTCCCCGCACGCCCTCCGCCGGTTCCACGGTCGCGGCGGGTGAGCCGGTGCTGATCGCGGGCACCGCCGCCAACGGCGAGTCCGGCGACGTCACGGGCGTCGACATCACCTTCGACGGCGGCGCGACGTGGTCGCCCACCGAGTACGGCGGCGAGCGGTGGCTCTACCGCCACACCCCGGCCGCCGAGGGCCCGGTCACCTACCACCTGCGCGCGTCCGGCTCGCAGGGCCCGGGCGCGGTCACCGGCCCGTACCACTTCTTCGCGGGCGGCTCGGCCGAACCGCCCGCGCTGGGCTGCTCCTCGTGCCCCCTGTTCCTGCCCGCGCTGCCCGACCGCCCGACGGTCGCCGACGCCGACCAGGCCGCCGTGGAGCTGGGCCTGCGCCTGAGCTTCGACCGGCCCGGTTTCGTGGCCGGCGCGACGATCCACCGCGGCGCCTACACCGGGCCGCTGACCGTGCACCTGTGGTCGGCGGACGGGGCGCTGCTCGCCCAGGCGGTCTCCGCGGCCGAGCCGTACGTCAGCACCGTCACGTTCCCGTCCCGCGTCCCCGTCGTCGCGGGCCGGGAGTACGTCGTCTCCTACTTCACCCCGGCGGGCGGGTACGCCTCGACCGAGGACTACTTCACCGGCGCGGTGGTCATCGCCCCGCACACCATGGCGAAGTCCGCCGGTGTCTACGCCTACGGCGGCGGGTTCCCCACCGAGACCTGGCACGACAGCAACTACTGGGTGCAGCCCCGGTTCGAGCTGTCCTGAGGCGGCTACCCCACGGCGGGCGTCCGGCGGGACGCCCGCATCCGCAGCCGCCGCGGCCGGATCACCGCGGCCGCGGCGGGCCGGACGTCCGACTCGCCGGGGAGGTGCTCGAACCGCCACCGGGCGACGATGGACGCGAGAGCCAACGTCGCCTCCATCAGGCTGAACCTGTCGCCGATGCACTTGCGCGCGCCGTTGGCGAACGGCACGAACGCGTGGCGCGCGGGTTTGCGCGCCGGTTCCCAGCGGTCGGGGTCGAAGCGGTGCGGGTCGGGGTGCAGGCGGGCGTCGTGGTGGATGGGGTACGGGCTGTAGGCGATGACCGTGCCCTCGGGCAGCCGGTGCCCGCCGAGTTCGGTGTCGGCGGTGGTCTTGCGGGTGAGGACGTAGACCGGTGAGCGCAGCCGCAGCGTCTCGGTGACGACGCGCCCGGTCAGCTCCAGGGCGTCCACGTCGTCCGGGCCGGCGGTGCGACCGGCCAGCACGGCGTCCACCTCCGCGTGCAGCCGCCGTTCGACGTCGGGGTGGCGGGAGATCAGGTGCAGCGCCCACGCGAGCGTGACCGCGGTCGTCTCGCTGCCCGCGAGGTGGAAGGTGAGCATCTGGTTCACCACCTCGGTGTCGGACAGCGTCCGCGCCGCGCCGGTGGACTCCTCGTCGTACCCGGCGAGCAGCGCGGACAGCAGGTCGCCGCGGTCGCCGCCCTCGCGCCTGCGGGCCGCCACGATCGACTCGACCGTGCCCCTGATCCTGGCGTGCGCCCGGTCGAACCGCACGTTCGCCGGGAACGGCACCCTGGTCAGCGCGCGGGGCATCATCATGCGCGGCAGGATGTCCGTGGCCAGCACGTCCGCGTCCTCCTGCGACTGCCTCAGCTCGGCGGGCGAGAGCGTGTCGGAGAACATCGTCGCGGTGAGCACGTTGGTGGTCAGCATGGTCATCTCGGCGGTCACGTCGAGCACCTCGCCGTCGTGCCACGCGTCCACCCGGGCGGCGATCTGCGCGGCCATCGTGCGCCCGTACGCGCCGAACCGGCCGACGTGGAACGCGGGCTGGAGCAGCCGCCGCTGCCGGCGGTGCTCGTGGTGCGGGCAGGTGGACAGGTTGTCGCCCACCACTTCCCGGACCCGCTCGGTGAACGGGCCGCCCTTGTCGAACGTGCGGTCGTCGCGGAACACCTGCTGGGCCAGCTCGGCGTCGCAGACGACGACCGCCTTGACCGGGCCGAGCGCGATCCGCACGAGCGGTCCCTGCTCGGCGAGCGAGCCGAGGAAGCCCAGCGGGTCGCGCATCATCGGCCACGCGTGCCCGACGACCGGCAGCCGTCCCCGGGCCATCGGGATCCTGGTCGACCGGTCCACTGGGCGCTCCTCCCGTGCGGGGGTGGTGGTGCGGGTCAGAACCTGCCGATCCGGTTGACGTCGTCCGGGTTGACGAGGTCGGGCGCGGTCCAGCCGTCGAGGTCGTACTCGGACAGGCACAGGTCGGCGAAGTCCTCGTAGGCGCGGGTGAGGCCCATGGCGTCCTGGGCGGCCAGGATCTCGGTGCGGACGGCCTCGTGGTTGCCGGCGTAGTTCCGCTCGTACAGCTCGTGCCGGCCGCCGAACTCGGACCCGATCGCGTCCCAGAGCAGCTTCATCACCTTGACGCGCTCGACCGACCCGTAACCGTTGGAGCCGCGGACGTACTTGTCCAGGTACGGCCGGACGTCGGCGTTCTTGAAGTCGGCGGCGTGCGAGTTGAGGTAGATCAGGCCGGCGCCGAGGTCCTGCTGGATGATCTCCTTCACCCGCGGGTAGCCGACGGTCATGAACCAGCGGTAGGCCAGGCCGGAGTTCACGTTCGGCTGCACGGCGTCGCCGACCCACGGGTCCGGGTTGTGGGCCATCGAGTCCGTGAGCGCCCACATCATCGTGCGCCAGGCGAGCACCTCGCCGATCCGCGACTGGACGCCGCGGAAGTCCCGCGTGCCGGTGATGGACAACGCCTTGAGCAGCAACCCGGCCAGGAAGTCGAGCTTCACCGCGAGCCGCGTGCACCCCTGCAACGTCAGGCGGGACACGAAACCGGAGCCCGCGACGAAGTTGTTGGTCTTCTCCACGTCGCCGTAGACGAACACGTTCTCCCACGGCACCAGGACCTTGTCCAGGACGAAGATCGTGTCGTTCTCGTCGAGCCTGCTCGACAGCGGGTGGTCGAACGGGCTGCCCATGACGGCCGCCGACATCGTGTAGGACGGGCGGCAGATGAGCTTCATGCCGGGCGAGCCCATGGGGATGGTGCAGACCAGCGCGAACTCACGCTTCTTCAACGGCATCCCGTAGTGGGCGATGAAGTTCAGGTGGGTGATCGCCGAGCCGGTGGCGACGACCTTCGCGCCGCTCACCACGAGCCCGTTGTCGGTCTCCTTCTCCACGTGCACGAACACGTCGGCCACCTCGTCCGGCGGGCGGGAGCGGTCGACCGGCGGGTGGTTGATCGCGTGGTTCCAGTAGAGCACCTTCTCCTGGGACTCCCGGTACCAGCGCAACGCGTTGTCCTGGTAGGGGTGGTAGAACTCGGAGTTGGCGCCCAGGGTGCCGAGGAAGGCCGCCTTGTAGTCGGGGCTGCGGCCCATCCAGCCGTAGGTGATGCGCGCCCACTGCGCGATGGCGTCCCGGTCGCCGACCAGGTCGGCGGCGGTGCGCGCGGTGCGGAAGAAGCGCATCGTGTAGCCGCCGTTGCCGGTGTCGGTCGGGCGGGTCAGCACGTCGCGGGTCGCGTCGTCGTGCAGGGCGTCGTAGAGCCGTGCGGTCATCCGCACCGGGTTGCGGAACGCGGGGTGGGTGGTGACGTCCCGGACCCGCTCGCCGTACAGGTAGATCTCCCGGCCGTCGCGCAGGCTCTCGATGTACTCGTCGCCGTTCAGGGGGCGCGCGCCCGGGGTGGCCGGCGCCGCGGGCCGGGGGGGGGGGACGAGGGAATGGGGCTGGGCTCGGCCGTGCTGCTGGCCGGGTCGTTCGCGGCCTTCCACCTGCACC
>NZ_JBHYXZ010000102.1:17141-28605 GCF_042752395.1 Actinosynnema sp. NPDC059335
CTGTTAGATCTCCCGGCCGTCGCGCTGGATCTGTCTGTACTCGTCGCGGTAGAGGGGGCGCGCGCCGGGGTTCTCCGGCGCGGCGGCACGGGGTCTGTCGGCGGGTTCGGACTCGGTCCGGGTCATGGACGGGTCCCCTCGGTGGGAGCGGCAACGACAGCCGAGCGTCGCGCCGCCCGCCCGTGACGGTCAAGGGGGGTCGCGCCAACGGGTTCGGTCACTCCGGGTGCACGTCGGGGAACGGCTCAGGGCGGGGTGCGGGCGGACCGGCGCGACCCGACCGCGCGGGAGCGGCTCGGCGCCGGCAGGGGGTCGGGCGGCGCCCGTCGGGGACCCACCCGCGCCCGCCGCCGTGGGCACGCCGGCGCCGTCCTTGCCCATCGGGGCCTCGCCCGGCGGCCGGCGCCCGACACCCGGCCGCGGCGGTCGGCCCGCCGGGTGTTGCCGCCGTGTCCGCGGCGGGCTGTCCTGCGACGTGCCGGCCGTCACTGGAACCCGCGGCCGATGACCGGGACCAGGGCCAGCGGCCGCACGTCGGCGGCGAAGGTCGGCGCGCCCGCCCGGCGCTCCGGTCGCGGCTCCGGTTCGGGGCGGTCGAAGGCGCCCTCCGCGAACAGGTCCTCGATGAACGCGTCCACCTTCTCCTCCGTCACCGACGGCATCGCGAAGACGTGCGCGTAGTGGCGCAGCTCGCCGGAGTTCATCAGCATCGGCTGGCAGGACAGCGACCACTTCCCGACCACCGCGTCGTTCGGCTGCCGGAAGCGCACGGTCAGGGCCATCGGGCTGCGGTCCACGTACAGGCCGCCCTCGGGCAGCCGGTCCTCCCGGTCCAGCCGGTCCTCCAGCTCGCGCAGCGAGCTCTCCAGGTACCGGGTGACGCGCAGCGCCCGCACCGCGGCGGCCGCGTGCTCGCGGATCGACTTGGACGCCAGGTGGTTCCACAGCACCAGCGGGGACAGGCCGTTGCGCGACCCGGCGAACGTGGTGTCGGGCGACCCGGTGTAGGCAGGTTTCGCGGGCGGCTCGACCCGGAACTTGTTCTTGGTCATGAACACGCCGCACGGCCACGGCGCGCCCGGCCACTTGTGCCCGCTCATCACCAGGGAGCTGACCACGTCGACGCCGTGGACCTCCAGCCCGAAGTCGAACTCGGGGATCTTGCCCTTGATCTCCCGGTGGAGCTGGATCGCCAGCTCGCTGCCGCGCTCCTCGGCCGCCGCGATCCGCAGGAACGGCATGAACCCCGCGCCCAGCGCGCCGTCCACGTGCACCCAGAAGCCGCGGCGGCGGTCGGTGTGGCCCGGCTCGAACTCGATCTCGCGCTCCAGCAGGCCGTGCTCGGCGAAGATCGGCACGAGCCGGCTCGCGACCTTCTCCACGTTGTCGTACGCGCCCTTGAAGGTGGTGCCGAAGTTGAGCAGCAGCAGGATCGGGTGACCGCGTTCGGCGAAGAAGCGGACCAGCCGCTCCAGCTCGTCCACGTCGATCTCGCCGCTGCCGTCCGCGCCGCCCTTGGACGGCACCTCCATCGGCCACTCGTCCGCGATCGGGCACTGCCCGGGGTACTCCCGCCTGCCCACCGCCGCGAAGGTGTCGATCGCCAGCGTCCGGACGGCCTTGATCACCGAGTAGTGGGTGTCCTCGGAGTAGAACGCGACGGGCCGGTAGGCGTTGTCGTCCCGGCCGGGCGCGCCGTCGTCCCCGGTCGCGGGTGACGGGGCCTGCACGAACACCATCTGCGACACCGCCCGCCCGTCCTCGCCGGGCTCGGAGATCAGCTTCCTGCCCGACAGGTAGTCGCGGGCACTGGCCAGCGCGTACAGGTTGCCCTCGGTGGACCCCATCGTCAGCACGTAACCCCAGTAGCTCTCGGGGTTGTCGGCGTCGTACGGCCACGACGCGCGCCACAGCGAGGCGTAGTGGTCGAGCACGGCACGTTCCACGATCTTGGTGTTGATCTTGTAGTTGCCCTGTTGGAACGGGTCGCCGATGTTGTTCAGGTGGAACTCCAGGAACCGGGCGAGGTCCTGCTGGTAGTGGGCCATGTCCTGGTTGCCCTGGAAGCCGACCATGGTCGCGTGCTTGCCGACCAGGTAGGTCTCCAGCCGGTTCAGGGCGCGCTTGCGCTGCTGCGGGCTCAAGCCGTCGGCGGGGATCTCGAACTCCCCGATCTCCAGTTCCGGGTCGGTCGGGTAGACCTCCCGCGGGTCCTGGGCGGGTTGGGCGATGACCGACGCGCGGCCGTCCCCCAACCCGGCCGAGGTCAACAACGACGACCACGTCGCGTCGTCCGGGCCGTAGGGGAAATCGGCCTGCCGCGACCCGTCGGAGTGCCCGCTCATGGCGTCCTTTCCTCGACTTCGGTGTGCGTCGGAGCGTGCCACCGCCCGGACCGGGAACCTCAAGCCGGGCGATCGGGTTCGCCGGTCCGTGGTGGAGGTTCACCCCGTCGGCGGCGTCGGGCGCACGCCGAGCGTGATCGCATTCCCGCACGGGTCTCGCTCGTCCACCCGGATGGCGATCGGCCGCTCCCCTTTCGGGTTTGCACAGCTCGGCGGACCACACCGCCGCGGCGTTGTCCGCACGAATCGGGCGAACCCCGTGCGAATCGCGCCCGCCGGACAACTTGCGGACACAAAAGTGACAGGAATTCGAGGCGGCCGGAGGGCCGATCGTGCGCGGCTATGCTGTCGATCACCATTCCACCCGTGCCATTCCCGCAGGCCGGAGGACCGCCGCCATGCGCACTCGGCTCCACGCGACAATCACCCTGTTACTCGCGGCGCTGGTGCTCGCGAGCTGCACGTCGGGCCCGGAGGAACCAGCGCCCGGACCGCCCGAGTCGGCCGATTTCGTGATGTCCTACGCGGCGGCCGCGGACCGGCTCGGCGCGCTGGACCAGGTGGAGGCGCAGGAGCAGTTGCGGGACTGGGCGCGCACCGCGCTCGCCGCGCACCTGGAACTGGGCGCCGCGGCCTTCCGCGACACCGCCTACGACACGCTGCCGATCCGCGACGGCGGGTTCAGCGACCTCGCCCGGCAGGACACCGGTCCGGGCCGGGCCCTGTTCGACGGCGAGACGCTGCACCTGCTCGTGCCGCGCGACGACCCGCACCGCTCCCGCACCCTCGGGCAGCTGCTGGACCAGCACCGCACCGACTCCGGCGGCGACCCGCGGCAGGTCCGCGTCCACCCGTACGCGGTGCACGCCGAGACGTCCACGATCGACATCACCGCCGAGGAGCCGATGTCGTCGGCCGACTTCCGGGCCGCGCACGGCTACGTGTCGATGCGCGTGGACGACCGGGCGGCGCTCGAGGACTTCCTCGACCGGACCGAACTGCTCTCCACGCTGGAGACCCGCGACGGCGGGATCGTGGCGTCCGGCTGGAACTGGCCCGACGTCGCCGACGCCAAGCTGACGCTGGAGGAGGTCTCCACGCTCCAGCGCGGCTACCTGCGGGGTTCGCCGACCCCCGGCTTCTCGCTCGACCCGGGTCCGCCGGAGACCGCCGACGACCTCCGGGCGGTGCTGCCGAACGTCAGCGGCGAGCTGGTCGACCGCGTGCTGGGCGACTACTGGGACGGCTCGCTGTTCACGTCGTCCGACGACCTGGCCGCGTACGTCGAACTGGCGCTGTACGGGAACGGCCTGTCCGCGGCCGAGCTCGGGCAGCTCGGGCTGACCGACGACCGGGTCCAGCTCTGGGCCCTGCTCGCCGCGATCAACGGCCGGTCGGTCTACAGCCAGGCCCGCTACGACGGCGGCCTGGCGGGCACCACCGTCGGCGCCACCCTCTTCTACACCGACTACGTGGCGAAGGACTGGGCCAACGGCGTGGGCACCGGCGTGCCCGCGCAGGCCGTGGCGGGGTTCGTCCCCGACCCCGAGGCGCGCACGCCGTGGAGCCACTGCGACACCACCACGCTCAGCGAGAGCGGCCGGCTGTGGCTGGGGCAGAACGACGCGGCGTTCTCGTTCGACGACCGGGCGATCAGCATCGGCGCGCAGTCCACCCGGTTGTTCTCCCGGTCCGACGGCGACGACGGCGGCGAGGTCGAGCCGAGCTACGCGTTCGGCCGCGGCCTGAAGTGGTGGGACCGGCACTACCAGGCGGTGGCCGACTACGAGCCCCAGTACCAGCGCCTGGACCACATCATGAGGTGGAGCGGGGCGCTGGAGTGGCTGGTCGCCAAGACCTCGGCCCGGCTGCCGCAGCTCGACGACTCCGAGATCCGGTCCGACCTCACCTTCGCCCAGTGGTACGCGGGCAACCAGGACCTGCGGGAGCGGTCGCCGATCCGGTTCGTCACCCCGCCCTCGGCCACCCAGGAGGCGGTGGTCCCGGCGCCGTCGCGGACGTTCGAGAGCTGCGGCTACCACATGATCTCCGGCGGCGTGTCGCTGGGCGACGTGATCTCGCGCAAGGGCGGCGAGGCCGGCCGGGCGGACCTGCCCGCGCAGGTCAACCGGGCCGGCGTGAGCGGCGGGTCGAGCTTCGACACCGCGACCGGCTCCGGCACGGTGAAGCGGGAGGTGCGGGACGCCGACGGAACCGTGGCCGCGAGCGTGGAGCACCAGGTCGAGACCCGGGGCGACACCGTCACGACCACGACCCGGAGCAGCCCGCGCGAGGTGGTGTCGCTGGGCGGCCTGAAGCTCGTGCTGGACGGCGAGCGCACGGTGCGCCACGAGGTGGACGCCGGTGGCGGCCGCGTCACGCAGCGGCTCTCGGACCTCGGCCACGACAGCGGCGAGCTGACCGCGGTGAAGGACCGGGGCGTGGTCACGGTGCAGTGGCGGCGCGGGGTCATGGAACGGGCCCGCACCCTGCTCGACTCCCTGCAGAACCGGTTGGCCGCGTCACCGGGCGACACCCTGCCGCCGGTCGAGGACGGTGTGCTGCAGACGTTCCGGGACGCGAGCGGCGCGGTGGAGCACCGCGTGGACGGCCAGTGGTCGGTGCGCGTCGGCGGCGACCAGCCGCCGCCCGGCGACGTGACGTTCCGGCTCGGCGCGCCCAGCCCCGGCGGCGGCGACCCGCGGTTCTACTACGGCACCATCCACCGGCACGGCGACCCGCCCGCCGACGGCTGGGTGGACGTCACACCCGCCGCCGCCGAGCAGGCCGCTGTCGCGGTGCCGGCGGACCGGCCGCCGGCCGACGCCCGGTCGCTGCGCGTCACCGCGCCGGACGGCCGGGAGTCCACCGTGCACCTGGTGGACGGCCACGCGCGCTACCCGGCGGGTGACGCGGTCCTCGACGCCACGCCGGAGGGCATGGCGCTGACCGCCGCGCTGCCCCACGTGCTCCAGGCGAGGGACGCCGCGGCGGCGGCCGGGGACGGGCTGTTCCGGCCGGTCCGGCTGTCGGAGGACGGCCTGGCGCTCGTCGGCGAGGCGGAGGTCAGGCTCCTGTGGCCCGACGACGCCTGGTCCATCCGGGTCCGCGCCGCCCTCGTCGGCGACGCGACCCGCGACGTCGTGGTGCGGTTCGACGGCGACGTGGCGCTGCTGGTCGACCGCGGGCCGCTGCAGGTCGGCCCGCGACGGACGATCACGCTGGGCGAGGCCGTCGAGCAGTCCTCCGGCGACGTGTACGCGCACGAGGGCCTTCGCGCTTCGCTGACCGTGGAGCACGGCCGGATCGTGGCCGCCGCGATCCCGCGCGACCTGAAGGTGCGGGTGCGGGAGGCCGTCGTGGTGGGCTCGGCCGCGCTCGACGTCGTGACGCGGCCGGACGTCCGGTCGCACGGCGGTGCGGAGTGGCTGCGGCTCGACCGGGCGGTCCGCCCCGTGGGCACCGGCAACAACACCACCGTGTCGGCCTCGCCCGCGCCGACCGCCGCGCCGGGCCGGGACGTCACCGCCGGCGCGGGCGCGACCATCCTCCTGGTCTGCCCGGACACCGACGACGAGCCGGCCGGGTGCGATGAGGACTGAGTTCGAGGTCGACCCGGACGGCGCGCTCGGACGGGCGCTGGGCGCGGCGCGGCGGGCGGTCGACCGCGCCGACGCGGGCCGGGTGGACGCCGCCTACGAGACCGTGTTCGAGCTGGCGGACGACGTGCTCCGCGAGGCGGTCGCGCTCGACCACGTGGCCGCGCTGCTCGCCCTGGGCGCGGTCACGGCGGCGGAGCGGCGGTGCGCGGAGTACGCCGAGCCGCTGGGCCACGACCACGTCGGGTTGCGGTTGCTGCGCGCCGAGGTGCGCGCCGCCGCCGGGGACCAGGCCGGTGCGGGGGCCGACGTGACGGCGGTCCGGGCCGCGCTCGTCGGTGGAGGGGCGCTCGACGCCGAGGACCACGCGCGGCTGCTGCGGCTGGAGGGGCTGGTCGCGGCCGACCGGGGCGACCTCCCGCTCGCGGAGCGGAAGCTGACCGGGGCCCGCGCCGCGTTCCTGCGGCTGGACCACGAGCGCGGCGTGGCGGGGGTCGACGGCGACCTGCTCGCGCTCGCCGTGCGGCAGGGCGTGGCGTCGGCGGTGTCGGACGCGGTGGCCGGGCCGCCGCCGCGCACCACGGCCGAGTACCTGCTGCGCGCCCTGGCGTTGCGGCGGGAGCTGCGGTACGGGGAGGCGTGCCGGACGTTGCAGGACTGCCTGGAGCGCACCCGGGTCGACCCGGCGCTGAGGTTCCCGGTGCTCGCCGAGCTGGTGACGACGGCGTGGCTGACCCGCCGGCCGGAGCTGGCCGCGCGGCTGCGCCCGCTGCTGGTCGAGGCCGCCGCGCAGGCGCCCGACCCCGTCGCGGCGCGGCAGGAGGCGGACCGCCTCTTCCCCGACGGGCCGGCCGGACCGCCCGGCTCGCCCCGGTTCGGGCGACGGGTCGAGTACGCCCGCCGGCTCGTGCTCGCCGGGCGGGTGGCCGAGGCCGAGGAGCTGCTGGTCGAATTGCGCGACCAGGCGAACGGCGACCACGACGCGGCGATCTGGCACCTGACCGCCGGCGAGCACGAGTGGGCCAGGCACCGCGGGTCCGGCGACGCCGCGTTCCTCGACGAGGCGGTCAAGCACTGGGAGGCCGCCGCCGCGCGGGCGTCCTCGACGGCGCTCACCGAGGTCCGCGAGTACGCGTTGCGGCTGCTCGGCCGGGCGCTGTTCAAGCTCGGGGACGACGACCGGGCGGACGCGTGCTGGGTGGAGGCGCACCGGCTGGAGGAGCGGGTGGCGCGGTTGCAGGGCGACGAGCTGCGGGCGCGGATGCTGCTGTCGGCCGCCGACGAGCACGACGAGCGCATCCGGGCGGCGCACGACGCGGTGACCGACGACCGGCGGCACGCCGTGGCCGGGATCGCGGTCGCGGTGGAGCACGCGCGGGGCGCGACGATCCTGGACGTGCTGCGGTCCGACCGGCCCGCCCCGCCACGCGACCTGCCGCGGGTCAGCGACCTGGACGGCGCGTGGCGGTGGGTCGGCGGGGTGACCCGGGACCTGCCGAGGTCCCAGGTGGTGTGGATGCTGCACGCCACGCCGGACCGCGTGCACCACGTGGTGCTCGGTCGCCGCACGATCCGCCACTGGTCGACGCCGGTCGACCGGCAGCGGCTGGTCGAGGCGGTGACCGGGCTGAAGGCGTGGTGGGGCGCGGACGTCCTGGACCTGGGCGTGCACACCGGCGAGTTCGACCGCTGCCTGGACCGGATCGCCGGGTTGCTCGGCCTGGCCCCGCTGGCGGCCGAACTGCCGCCGGGGGTCGACCGGATCGCGGTGGTGGCGGGTGGGGTGCTGTCCGACGTGCCGTTCGCCGCCCTGGTCCTGCCCGACGCCGGGGGACGGCGGCTCGGCGACCGCTTCGCGTTGTCGGACCTGCCGTGCCTGTCCGCGCGCCGGCCGCTGCGCCGCCGGTCGCGGTCCCGGCGCGGCGACCGGGCGCTGGTGGTCCGCCCGCCGGGCGCGCTGCCCAGCGCGGCCGGGGGTGGCGCCCGCGGCGAGGTGCTCGCCGAGCACCTGACGACCGCGGCGGGGCTGCGTGCCGAGCTGGCGCGCCGCCCGTACCACCGGGTGCGCATCGACAGCCACGGCGCGCACGACCGGGACGACCCGGACCGGTCGTGGCTCCAGCTCCGGCCGGCGGGCCCCGCCGGCCGGTTGCGGTCCGACGACCTGCGTCGGCTCGACCTGAGCCGCTGCGGCACGTTCGTGCTGGGCGCGTGCGAGTCCGGGATGGCGAACCGGGTCGGCCGGGACGAGCCGGTCGGTCTGGTGCGGGCGGCCCTGGAGGCCGGCGCCGCGGCGGTCGTCGCGGCCCGGTGGGTGGCCGACGACGCGGTCGCCGCGACCGTGCTGGACCGGTTCGAGCACTACACCCGCTACCTGCCGCGTGACGTCGCGCTCAAACGCGCCCAGGACGACGTCGTGCGCCACCGCGTCGTCGTCCAGGCCCACGACGAGGCCGAGGACGCGTGGAAACCGCTGTCCGACCAACACCACCCGGCGCGGTGGTCCTGCTGGACCGTCTACGGCGACCCCGGGTGGCAGACCTCGGCCGGGCCCGTGCGCCGGGCGCTGCGCCGCACCACCGACCACTGGAGGCGTCGTGCCGCACACCGCTGAACCACCGAAGGTGTTCCTGTCGTTCGCCGGGAACGACCGCGAGTCGGCCCGGCTGCTCGCCAAGGAGCTGGGCGCGCGCGGCCTCACCGCGTTCGTGGACGAGCTGAGCATCCAGCCCGGCGCGGACCTGCTGCTCACCATCAACCGGGCCATCGACGAGTCGCAGTTCTTCGTGCTGCTGTGGTCGAAGCACACGGTCAACCGCAAGTGGGTGGCCGCCGAGTGGACCGCGGCGCTGGCCCGCGACCTCGACCAGCGGCGCTGCTTCCTGTTCGTGGTCCGGCTGGACGACACCCCGCTGCCGACCCTGCTCGCGCCGCGCAAGTACCTCGACGCGGGCGGCGACCTGATGCGCGTCGCGGCGACCCTCACCGAGGTGTGGCGGGGCGACGTCGCCGTCGGCACGCCGGTGCTGCCGCCGCCCGGCCGGCCCGCCGCCACCGGCCCGACGATCACGCTGTACGTGCGCAACCGGGCGCTGGCCGTGGCGCACGCGGTCGACGTGCCCGCGGCGGCCACCGGCCGGGACCTGAAGAACGCCGTGCGGCTGGCGCTCGCGCTGCCCGACCAGGAGACGAAGTTCGACGGCGCGCTGGGCCTGCGGTTCGACTACGGGCTGGTGCGCGACGGGACGCCGATCCCGGACGGGCCCGCGGCGGTGGCCGGCCTCGCCGACGGCGACACGGTGGACCTGGAGGTGCGGGTCGAGTCGTTCGGGCCGGACGGCACGTTCGCGAAGTCGACCTACCGGCCGGGGTCGCCCGGCGGCCTGCCGCCGGAGATGGTGCGGACGCTGGTGGACTCGGCGTTCCACCACCTCATCCCGCGCCGTCGGCCCACGTGATGCCGTAGGACAGGTTCGGCTTCAGGTCGGTGAACGTCAGGTGCACCTCGCCGCAGGCGTCCGCGGCGACCCGGGACCGGCTCGACTCCGGGTCGCCCAGCTCGATCGGCAGCGTGTCCCGCAGCCGCCAGATCACGCCGGGCGCGCGACCGGGCCCGAACCGGACGTGGAGCCGGAACACCGCGCACGGGTAGCGCGGCGTGCACACGTAGTACGGCGCGATGCCGCGCTCCGGCGAGAGCCTGATGCGGATCGCGTACTCGTGCTCCTCGTCGCGCCGCAACGGTTCCGGCGGGCGCAGCGCGAACCCGATCCGGTTGGTGGACTGGCGGGCGCGGCTGGTCAGCACGCCGCCGTAGAGGACGTCCAGGCCGACGTCGTCCAGCGGGCCCCGGCCGGGGTCGGGCGGCTCCACGGTGACCGACAGGCCGATCTCGTCCAGCCCGTCCCGCTCGGCCACGATGCGCCGCCGCTCGACCACCTCCGGCACCGGCAGGTCGAGCACCACGGCGGCGCTCAGCTCGGCGGTGCGCCACGGCAGGTCGGGCTCGGGCCGGCGGAGGTCGGGGTCGAGCGCGCGTTGCGCGATCCGCAGCAGCGCGTCGTCGATCCGCCGGCGCGCGGTGCGGTCGTCGCGGTCGATCCGCAGCGCCAGCGACCGGACCCGCTCCCGGTGCAGCCGGGCGTCGTGGCCGAGGCCGAACGCCAGGTGCGCGGCCTCCTTCAGGTCCTCGGGCAGGGCGCGGGCGTGCGCGGTGAGCCAGTCCCGGAGCCGTCGCCTCACCTGGGCGGGCCCGTCGTCGTCGGCGACGCCGACGAGCCGGCCCAGCGCCGGCCCGACCCGGGCGTCGAGGTCGGCGCTCTCGATCCCCCGGCCCTTGCGCAGCGCCTTCAGCTCGGCGACGAGCCCGGCCACGTTGATCTCCACCCCGCACCTCCCCTGCGCACCGACGCTCGGCACAGGGTGCCACGAGCCGATCCGCGACCGGGGCCGGTCGGGCGGTGTTTCCGGGTTTCCGGTTGTTTCCCGCGCCCGGAAACCCCTGCCGCCGGCCGGCCGCGCCCGACATCCTTGCGGTGGTCGGGAAAGAGGTCCGGCCGCCGGCGAACGCGGAGGTGAACGACTGTGCACACCCATTTCACCACGGTGTTGATCTGCGGTTTCCCGTTCGGCTGACGGACCGCCGGGCCATAATGCGCCGGTGACCGATCGGGCGGCGGAGTTCGGCAGGCAACTGCGGCTGCGGCGGGAGGCCGCGGGGTTGTCGCTCACCGCGTTGGCGGCGCGGGTCCACTACAGCAAGGGCCACCTGAGCAAGGTGGAGAACGGGCACGCCGCGCCGAACCGCGAACTGGCGCTGGCGTGCGACACCGCGCTCGGCGCGGCCGGCTCCCTGGCGTCCCTGGTGGTGGCGCGGGAACCGGTCGGGTTCTCCGGTCTGCCGGCGGTGACGTCGCACTTCACCGGGCGCGAGGCCGAACTGCGCCGGATCGAGGAGGTGCTGGTCGGCGGTCGGGCGGCGGTGTGCGTGCTCGACGGCATGGCGGGCGTGGGCAAGACGGCGCTCGCGCTGCGGGCCGCGTGGACCGCCGAGGCGCACTTCCCGGACGGCTGCCTGTTCCTGGATTTGCGCGGGTCCACCCCCGGCGACGGCGGGCCGAGCGGGGGCGACGTGCTCGACCGGCTGCTGCGGGTGCTCGGCGTGCCGGCCGAGGACGTGCCGCGCGACGAGGACGGGCGGGCGAACTTCTACCGCGACCGGCTCCGGGGCAGGCGGATGCTGCTCGTGTTCGACAACGCCCGCAGCGCACGGCAGGTCATCCCCCTACTCCCGGCCGAACCGAGGTGTCGAGTGCTGATCACCAGCAGGAACCGCCTGAACGCGTTGGACGACGCGGTGCACGTGTCGGTGGCCATGCTGTCCACCGCGCAGGCGGTCGAGCTGTTCCGCGGGGGGGGGGGGGGGCGCGGGCCCCCCCCCCCCCCCCCCCGGGGGGGGGGGGGGCGGGCCCCCCCCCCCCCTTTAAACAAAAACGAAACCCACCAAAAACACCAAAAGTC
>NZ_JBHYXZ010000102.1:28615-31125 GCF_042752395.1 Actinosynnema sp. NPDC059335
GAGCTGTTCCGCGCGGTGGCGGGCGACCCGGCCCCCCCCCCCCCCGACGACGTGGTGGCGCGGATCGTCGAGCACTGCGGCCGGCTGCCGCTGGCCGTCCGGATCGCCGCCGCCCGGTTCCGCGGCAGCCCGGGGTGGACGCTCCCGGACTTCGCCGCGCGGCTGGCGGACGAGGCGGTCCGGCTGCGCACCCTGGACGACGGGGAGCGCAGCGTCACGGCCGCGTTCACGCTGTCGTACCGGGGCCTGCCCGCGGACCAGCGGCGGATGTTCGGCCTGCTCGCCCTGCACCCCGGTCGGGAGGTGGCGTTGCGCGGCGCCGCCGCGCTGGCCGGCGTGGGTGTCGAGGAGGCGGAGCGGTTGCTGGCCCGGCTGCACGACGCCCACCTGGTCGTGCAGCACCCCGGCGGCTACACCGGCTTCCACGACCTGATGCGGGCGTTCGCGATCGAGCACGCGCTGCCGGACGTGCCACCGGCCGAGCGCGACGCCGCCGTGCGCCGGCTGTTCGACCTGGCGCTGGCGACCACGGCGGCGACGGACGAGCTGCTCGTGCCGCAGCGCTACCGGCCACGACTGGAGCCGGCCGACCCGCCGCCGGTGGTCGAGGTGTTCGCCGACCGCGAGGCCGCGATGGCGTGGCTGGACGCGGAGTGGCCGAACCTGGTGGCGTTGTGCGGGTACGCGGCGGACCGGTCGTGGCACCGGGGGTGCTGGCAGTTGGCGTTCCTGCTGCGGGACTTCTTCTTCCGCACCAAGCTGTGGGACGCGTGGATCCACACGCACCGGCTCGCCGTGACGGCCGCGCGGGCGGACGGCGACGCGAACGCGTTGGCCATGACGTTGAACAACCTCGGCATGGCGCACGTCGACCGGGGCGACCTGGCGGCCGCGTCGGAGTACTACGAGGAGGCGTTGGCGTTGTTCCGCGCGGCGGACGACGAGCCGGGCACCACCAGCGCGCTGTCGAACCTGGCCTGGGTGAACCTGTACCTGGGCGACCACCGCACGGCGTTGCGCGACATGGGCGCCGCGCTGGCGGCGTACCGCCGGACCGGGGCCCGGCGCAACGCGGCGATCACGTTGCGCGGCATGGCGTTGACCGAGACGGAGCTGGGCGCGTTCGAGGACGCGCTGCGCCACGGGGGCGAGGCCCACGACGAGTTCCGCGACCTGGGGCTGGAGCTGGACCTCGCGATGACGCTGAACTGCCTGGCGTGGACCCACTTCCGGGCGGGCCGCCCCGAGGAGGCGGTGGCCTGGTACGAGCGCGCCGCCGACACCGCGGCCCGCTGCGGCAGCAGCCACGAGGTGGCCCGGGCCGAGACGGGCCTGGGCAACGTGGCCGCCGCGACCGGCGACCACGCCACCGCGCACCGGCTGTGGACCTCCGCCGCGGCCGACACCCTCGACCCGGTGATGGTGGGCGAGGAGCGGGTGCGGCGCTCGCTCGCCGCCGCCTCGTAGGGGCCGGGCCGGTCCCGGGGCATCGACGGTCGCCCGCCCGCGGGAGCACGCGGTTCCGTTGGGCCGACCGGAGCAGTGACCGGCCCACCCCGCCGCGGGGCCCGGTCCGACTGCGAGACTTCCCGACCATGCGTGAGGTGGGCAACGGGCGCTACCGCTTGGTCCGCGAGCTGGGGCGGGGCGGCATGGGCGCCGTGTGGCTCGGGCAGGACGCGGTGCTCGGCCGGGACGTCGCGGTCAAGGAGCTGATGATCCCCGGTGGCGTGCCCGCCGCCGAACGCGCCGTCTACCAGGAGCGCGTGCTGCGGGAGGCGCGGATCGCCAGTCGGCTGGCCGACCCGGCGGTCGTCACGGTCTACGACCTGATCAAGGAAGAGGACCAGACGTACATCGTGATGGAGCTGATCAAGGCTCCCACGCTGGCCGAGCTGGTCGAGCGGGACGGGCCGCTCGACGTGCGGGCGGCGGCGACGCTGGCGGGTCAGCTGCTGTCCGCGCTGGAGGCGGCCCACGAGTCCGGTGTGGTGCACCGGGACGTCAAGCCCGGCAACGTGATGGTCCCCGCCAGGGGGACGGCGAAGCTGACCGACTTCGGCATCGCCCAGAACCTGGACGACCCGCGGCTGACGGCCACCGGCGCGTTGATCGGCTCGCCCGCGTACATGTCGCCGGAACGGCTCTCCGGCGCGCAGGCGTCGCCCGCCTGGGACCTGTGGGCGTTGGGCGCGACGCTGTTCTTCGCCACCGAGGGGTACGGCCCGTTCGACCGGGACAGCACGTCGGCGACCATGCTGGCGGTGCTGAACGAGCGCCCCCGGCCGCGCCTGACGCCCGGCCCGTTGGCGGACCTGATCGTCGGGCTGCTCGACCCGGACCCGCAGCGGCGGCTGGGCGCGGCCGGGGCGCGGCGACTGGTCGAGCGGGCGCTGGCCACGCCACCGGACCCCACCGCGCCGGACCCCACCGCGCCGGTCGACCCACCGACCGTCCGCACGCCCTCGATCACCGGTGGCGCGGCGTCGAACCGCGTGCCCTCCGGCGGC
>NZ_JBHYXZ010000103.1:0-8863 GCF_042752395.1 Actinosynnema sp. NPDC059335
TGTGCTCGTGGGGTGGTGGGTGTTCTTGTTTGGGTCTCCACCGCCCCGGCGCCGGCCCGGGCCGCCCCCCGACGCGGCGTCACGGCCGCGCCGGGGGTCCCGCTCCCGCCGTGCCATCAGCTCTCCGGCGTGTACCGCGGGAAGGCCAGGTCGCCGGCGTAGCGCGCGGCGTCGCCCAGGGCCTCCTCGATGCGCAGGAGCTGGTTGTACTTCGCGGTGCGCTCGCCGCGGGCGGGCGCGCCGGTCTTGATCTGACCCGCGCCGACGGCCACCGCGAGGTCGGCGATCGTGGTGTCCTCGGTCTCGCCGGACCGGTGCGACATCATCGACTTGTAGCCGTAGGAGGTGGCCAGGGCGACCGCGTCCAGCGTCTCGGACAGCGTGCCGATCTGGTTGACCTTCACCAGCAGCGCGTTGGCCGCCCGGCGGGAGATGCCCTCCTCCAGCCGCTCCGGGTTGGTCACGAACAGGTCGTCGCCGACGATCTGCACGCGCTCGCCCAGTTCGGCGGTGAGCTGCACCCAGCCGTCCCAGTCGTCCTCGGACAGCGGGTCCTCGATCGACACCAGCGGGTAGGCGTTGACCAGCTCGGTGTAGTAGCCGGTCATCTGCTCGGCGCTGCGCTTGGTCTTCTCGAACGTGTAGGCGCCGTCGGCGAAGAACTCGGTCGCGGCCACGTCCAGGGCCAGCGCGATGTCGCGGCCGGGGGTGAAGCCCGCCTTCTCGATGGCGACGAGGATGAGGTCCAGCGCGTCGCGGTTGCTCGACAGCGACGGCGCGAAGCCGCCCTCGTCGCCCAGGCCCGTGCCCAGGCCCTTGGACTTCAGCACCGACTTCAGCGCGTGGTAGGTCTCCGAGCCCCAGCGCAGGGCCTCGCGGAAGCTCTCCGCGCCGATCGGCGCGATCATGAACTCCTGGATGTCCACGTCGGTGTCGGCGTGCGCGCCACCGTTGAGGATGTTCAGCATCGGCACCGGCAGCACGTGCGCGTTCGGGCCGCCGACGTACCGGAACAGCTCCAGGCCGCTGGACGCCGCCGCCGCCTTCGCCACCGCGAGCGACACGCCGAGGATGGCGTTCGCGCCCAGGCGGGACTTGTCCGGGGTGCCGTCCAGGTCGACCAGCTTCTGGTCCACCACCCGCTGCTCGACGGCCTCGATGCCGACCAGCTCGGGACCGATCTCGTCGAGCACCGCCGTGACCGCGCGCTCGACGCCCTTGCCCAGGTAGCGCTTGGCGTCGCCGTCCCTCAGCTCGACCGCCTCGTGCTCGCCGGTCGACGCGCCGGACGGCACCGCGGCGCGCTCCAGCGTGCCGTCGTCCAACGCCACCTCTACCTCGACGGTCGGGTTGCCTCGCGAGTCCAGGATCTCGCGGGCGCCGACCTGCTCGATGACCGCCACGTGCGCTCCCTCGTCAGACCTTCTTGTGTATCGATGCCGAGCCTAGTTGGTGCAAGGTGTGGGACGGCCCCGGCTCGCCTGTTGGGGCGGAGGTGGGAAGGGGTTCACGCGTGGTTCACGTGACGCGGGGCGGCGAGGGGCCGTCGCTGGTGCTGCTGCACGGGCTCGGCGCGACCGGGTCGGTGTGGCGTTCAGCTGCGGCTTCGTGGCCGGGGTCGTGGGTGGCGGTGGACCTGCCGGGGCACGGCCGGTCCGCGCCGCTGGAGCGCTACTCGTTCGGGTCGCTGGCGGCCGCGGTGGCGCCGGCGATCGGTTCGGGGCCGGTGGCCGTGCTGGGGCACTCGCTGGGCGGCGTGGTGGCGTTGACGCTGGCCAGCGGCTGGTTCGGGGTGGACGTGCGGATCGCGGCCGGCTTCGGGGTCAAGCTGCGGTGGTCCGCCGAGGAGCTGGCGAAGGCGGCCGGGCTGGCGGCCCGCCCCGCCCGGGTGTTCGCGGCGCGGGACGAGGCCGAGGCGTGGGCGGCGCGGCTGGCGGGCGTGCCGTTGGAGGACGGCGTGGTGGCCGCGGACGGCGGGTGGCGGGCGGCGCTCGACCCGGCGGCGTTCGGGGTGGGCGCGCCGGACGTGGAGGGGCTGCTGGCGGTGGCGAAGGCCCCGGTGGTGCTGGCGGCGGGCGAGCGGGACCCGATGTGCCCGCCGGAGCACCTGCGCGCGGTCCGGCCGGACGGGCTCGTGCTGCCCGGCGTGGGGCACAACGCGCACGTGGAGCAGCCGGCGTCGTTGCGCCCGCTGTTCGACCTGCTGCACGCGGCGGTGACCGGATGACACGCCGTCCCGTCATCCGGTCGGCTGTCGTACGGCGAGCGGAGGCGCGGGTAGCGTTGATCGGACCATGACCGACAGCACCTTCGAGGCGTTCCGCCGGGCCGAGGCGCTGCTCGCGGACCGCCGACCGCTGGAGGCGCTGCGCGAGCTGCGAGTCGTGCTCGAAGCCGCGCCGGACCAGGTGGGCGTGCAGCTGCTGGCCGGCCGCGCGTACCTGGGGTCGGCGCAGCTCAACCGGGCCGAGGCGGCGTTCCGGCGGGTGCTGGAGCTGGACCCGAGCGACCACTACGCGCGGTTCGCGCTGGGGCGGACGTTGCAGCGGCAGAGCCGGCTGACCGAGGCGGTGACGCAGTTGCGGATCGCCGCGGCGATGAACCCGTCGCCGGAGTACCAGGAGGCGTTGGGCGAGGTCAGCGCGCGGTTGGCGGTCGAGCGGGACCGGTGACGCGCCGGGTGGGGATCGGGCCCGGCGCGGCGGCACGTCCGGGGTCCACCGCGCCGTGACCGCACGTCCCGGCGCTCCGGGGCGGGGTCAGCCGCCGACGCTCGCGCGGGCGTAGGCGTCCGCGCCGCTGTAGACGTTCTGGCCGTACTCGGTCGAGTTGTTGTAGGCCAGCACGGCGGCCCACCAGCCCGCGCCCGTCCCCAGGTCGCGTCCGCCGGAGCACAGGTAGTGCGCGGCGGTGAGGGCGGCGTCGTCGATGTTCTGCGGGTCGGGGCTGCGGCCGTCGCCGTTCGCCCGCACCGCGTAACGCGCCCACGTGGTCGGGATGAACTGCATCGGGCCGACCGCCCGGTCCCACCGGGTGTCGCCGTCGAGCACGCCGCCGTCGCTGTCGGCGATCGCCTTCACGCCCGGTGAGCCGTCCAGCGGGATGCCGATGATCGGCTGCGACGGCCGGCCGTCCTCGCCCAGCCGCAGGCCCCCGATGGTGCCGTGGTGGGACTCGATGCGGCCGATGCCGGCGAGCGTCGCCCACGACACCCGGCAGGACGGGTTCTGCGTCCGCATCACCAGGTCGGCGAGGGCGTAGGCGCGCAGCGCGCGTGCCGGGATGTCGAGCTTCTCCGACAACGCCGCGGCCCACGCGGTCAGCGGCTCCGGGCCGGCGTCGGCCTGCGGTTGGCCGGACGTCGGCACCTCGCCCGCCGCCCCCGGCGCGGCCTCGCCGGGCCGGACGTCCAGGAACGGCACGGGGAACGGCGGGTCGGCGGCGGGCCGGGGCGCGGACCGGTTGAACGTGCTCAGGGCCCAGGCTCCCCCGGCCACGACGGCGAGGAGCAGGAGCACCAGCGCCAGGCGTCCGACGAGGTTGCCGGCGCCGCCGCGCGACGGTGGGCGCGGCTCGGTTCTGGACGGCGGTGGGACGACCACGGCCCCAGGCTACGTGCTGAATCCGGGTGCTCGGCCGTGCTCCGCTCTCCCGAGCCGGGAAACCGCTGGTCAGCGTCCTTGATTCCGGTCGGACCGGCCGACGTGCGGATCCCGGGCGTTCAACTCAGGGGTCCTGGACGTAGGACACACGCGTTCCGAACGTAGGACACACGCGTTCTGGGCGTAGGACACGCGCGGACTGGAGGTGGGACTCACGCCGGTGGGGTGGTGGAGGTGGTGGTGGGCGGGGGTGGGGGTGGCGTGGTGGAGATCCGGGTGGGGGACGGCGTGGAGGTGGTCGTCGGGGTGGGGGACGGGTGGCGGGTGCGGGTGGGGCGGCCGGTGGTGGTCGGCGCGGTGGTGGTGGTCGGCGTCGGGCCGAACGAGATCGGCAGCCGGGTCGGCCACGGGGACGGCGTCGCGTCGGAGGCGGGCGGGGCCTCGGCGCGGTGGCGGACGGCGTCCGGGCGGCGGGCCGCGGTCGGCTCCGGGGTCCGGCCCTTGGGCAGGTCGCGGTGGTCGGGCGACGGCGTGGCGGACGGCGTGGACGGCTCGGGCGGCGGCGTCGGGGACGGCTCGACCGCCGCCGGGGCCGGCACTTCCACGACGCTGGTCAACGTCCTCACCACCGTCTCCCCGCCCGGCGCCGGCAGCGGCTCCGACCTCCACGGCGACGACTGGGGCTGACCGAACGTCAGCACCAGCGCCGCCACCCCACCGGCCGCCGCCAATGGCAGCACCACGACCGCGGACAGGCAGCCGCGCCCGCTGCGCGGCACCTCACGATGACTCACCGAACCCCCGAAACCACGGGCCTCGAAACCCCCGGACCCGAACCGATCTTGCTTGGTACACATGATCGGTTCGGGACCACCGGTCGCAAGCACCGCGGCGTCACGCGCCCAGGTGAACTCGATCAGGTGAGGGGCGGGAGCTGCGGCGGAACGGCCGCGGGCCGCGTCTCCAACGCCTCCAGGGCCAGCCGCACGGCCGTGTCGAGCTGCGGGTCGCGCCCCGCCACCCGGTCCTGCGGCGTGATCACCACCTCGACGTCCGGGTCGACGCCGTGGTTCTCCACGCCCCAGCCCGGCCCGGCGAACCACGTCGCGTACCGGGGCTGGGTCACGAGCGTCCCGTCGACCAGGGTGTACCGCATGTCGATGCCGATCACGCCGCCCCACGTGCGGGTGCCGACGACCGGCCCGATGCCCATCTCCTTGATCGCCACGTTGACGATGTCCCCGTCGGACCCGGCGAACTCGTCCGCGACCGCCACCACGGGCCCGCGCGGCGCGTCGCCGGGGTAGCTGTCGGCCGTGGTGTACCCGCGGGCCACCGACCAGCCGATGATGCGCCGCCCCAGCTTCTCCACCACCAGCTCCGAGGTGTGCCCGCCGCCGTTCTCCCGCACGTCGAGCACCACGGCCTCGCGCGCCAGCTCCACCCGCAGGTCGCGGTGCAGCTGCGCCCACCCTGCGCCCGTCATGTCCGGCACGTGCAGGTAGCCGACGCGGCCCTGGGACAGCTCGTGCACGCGCGCCCGCCGGTCGGCCACCCACGCGTGGTACCGCAGCGGCTCGTCGTCCTCCAGCGGCACGACCACCACCCGGCGCGGCTCGCCGCCACCGCCGGGCCGCACGGTCAGCTCCACCGGCTTGCCCGCCGTGCCCACGAGCAGCGGCGCGGGCCCGGTCAGGGGATCCACCTGCCGCCCGTCCACGGCCACGACCGCGTCACCGGGCCGCACCGCGACCCCCGGCGCGGCCAACGGCGACCGCGCCGCCGGGTCCGACGTCTCGCCCGGGATGACCCGCACGACCCGCCACGCGCCCGCCTCGTCGCGCTCCAGGTCCGCGCCGAGCAGCCCGACCGCGCGCCCGCGCGACCCGTGCGCCGGGATCACGTAGGCGTGCGACGTGCCCAGCTCGCCCTGCACCTCCCACAGCAGGTCCACCAGGTCGCTGTAGCTGCCCAGCCGGTCCACCAGCGGCCGGTAGCGCTCCAACACGCCCGCCCAGTCCACGCCGCCCATGTCGGTGCGCCAGAAGTGGTCCCGCATCAGCCGGCCGGCCTCCGCGTACGCCTGCCGCCACTCGGCGGCCCGGTCCACCACCACCCGCACCCGCGACAGGTCCACGTCCACCGAGTCGTGGTCGTCGGAGTCGACCTTCCGGTCCGTCGGCACCACCCGCAGGTCGCCGCCGTCCTGCACGACCATCCGGTGGCCGTCGCCGGTCACCTCGAACGCGTCCACGCCGTCCACCAGCACGTCGGTGCGCGACTTGGCCAGGTCGAACCGCTCCAGCACGGCCCGCGGCGGCCGGGCCGACGGGCTCGCCAGGTTGTCGCCCAGCACACCGCGCAGCGGCGACCGCAGCCACAGCAGGCCGCCCTTCGCGGCCCGCAGGCCCGAGTAGCGGGCCGCCGCGACCGGCACCGTCACCACCCGGTCGGCGAGCCCGTCCAGGTCCACGACCGTGATCGGGTTCTCCTCGTCCTTCTCCTTGTCCTTGTCCGACGGGTCGTCGCCGACCGGCCGGCCGAGCCGCAGCGGGTCGAAGGGCGACGGGGTGGTCGCGGCGAGCGGCAGCAGGTAGGGGCGGCAGCCGGTCGGGAACGACAGGTCGAACACGTGCGCGTCGTACACCGGGTCGAAGCTGCGCACCGACAGGAACGCCAGGTAGCGGCCGTCCTCGGTGAACGCCGGGGAGAAGTCGGAGAACCGCAGCGGCGTCACGTCCACGATGGACAGGTCGGTGGTGTTGGTCATCCGGATGTGCTGCAACGGCCGGGGCCCGGGGTGCGACCAGGCGAGCCAGTTCGAGTCCGGGGAGAACGCCAGGTCGCTGACGTGCGGGTTCGCCTCCTCGAGGACCTCGCGCACCTCGCCGGACTCGACGTCGACCAGCAGCAGCCGGCCGTCGTGGGTGGCGACCGCGAGCCGGCGGCCGTCCGGGGAGGCGACCAGCTCCAGCACCCGGCCGAGCCTGCCGACCGCGACGCGGCGCGGCTCGTTGCCCGGCTCGACGCCCCCGACCGGCGCGAACTCCAGGCCCTCCTCGCCGTCCGCGTCGGTCACCCACACCACGGTGTCGCCGACCACGCGCGGCAGCCTGGCCCGCACGCCGGGCCGCTCGGCCAACGCGCGCGCCGGGCCGTCCCGGTGGGTCACCCAGTGCACGGTGCCGCGCACCTCGACCACGCTCGCGCGGCCGGTCCTGTCCGGGTGGAAGTCGTCCGGCCGGGACGACACGGGGCGGGGCCGGCGGGCCGTGCGCGGGCCGCCGAGCGCGATGTCCAACCGGCGCGGCTCGGCGTCCAGGTGGTCCAGGACCCACAGCTCGCCCGCGTGCTGCCAGACGACCCGCGTGCCGTCGCTGGACGCGACCCGCGCGTAGAACTCCTGCTCGGTGTGGCGGCGCAGGTCCGACCCGTCGGGGCGGACGGAGTACAGGCTGCCGACGCCCTCGTGGTCGGACAGGAACGCGATCCGGTCGCCGATCCACATCGGCGAGGTCAGCGAGGACGTCAGCTCGGGCAGGATGCGGGTGAACCCGCCGTCGCCCGCGGCGTCCACCCAGAGCTTGCCCGCCGCGCCACCCCGGTAGCGCTTCCACCAGGCCGGGTCGTGGCGGTAGACGGAGGTGACGACCACCTGCCCGGACGGCCCGAACGACACGTCGTCCACCCAGCCGAACGGCAGCCTGCGCGCCGGGCCGCCGTCGGTGGGCACGGCGTGCGCCCACTGCCGGTTGCCCGACGCCTGGCCGGTGGACGTGACGGCGACGACCTCGCCGTCGGCCGTCCAGCCGCGCACGGAGGTCGAGTAGTCGCCCCAGTAGGTGAGCCGGGTGGCCTCGCCGCCCTCCACCGGCGCCAGGTGGACCTCGGGCGCGCCGTCGCGACGGCTGGTCCAGGCGAGCCACGTGCCGGTCGGGTCGAGGCGGGGGAAGGTCACGGGCACCTGGTCGGCGGTCACCCGCCAGGCCCGGCCGCCGTCGAGCGGGGCGAGCCAGACGTCGTCCTCGGCCACGAAGGTGACGAGGTTGCCGTGCAGGTGCGGAAAGCGGAGGTAGGCCGGGGTCACCTCTTCGACGTTAGCGCGCCGACCACCCCCGCCCGACGTGCCCCGGCGGGGTCGCTGCGGCATCGCGTCCGGAGCCCGCCGTGATCACCGGTTCGGCGCAACGAGCCAGGTCACACGGACCGGGGGCCTCGGCCCGCACACCGCGACCCGCCCCACCGCGACCCGCCCACGGCGGGCCGCCCACGGCGGGCCGCACGCCGCGGCGGGCTCCGGCTCGGGCTTCGGGCCTCAGCCCGGCCAGTGCGCCCGCCAGTCCTCCGCGCCCATCGCGGTGACCCCGGCCGCGCGGGCGGACCGCTCGGCCGCCCGCACGTTCGCCTCGAACCGGCGCGCCACCGCGCGCAGCTCCGTCTCCGGGTCCTCGCCCGCCAGCTTCGCCAGCGCCGCCACGGCGAACAGCGTCGCGCCGGTGTCGTCGCCCTCCGGCAGCAGGTCCACCGGGAACCCGGCCCGCGCCACCCGCTGCGCCAGCTTCCCGGCCAGCGCCACTGCCGGCTGCCCGGTCGCCACGCCGTCCACGCTGGACTCGCGCCGCTTCTCGACCTGCTTCAGCTCTTCCCACCGGTGCTGCTGCGACGTGGCGTCGTGCACGGCCGGGTCGTGGCCCGCGAACACGTGCGGGTGGCGGCCCACCAGCTTGGCCACCAGGTCGCCCGCCACCTCGTCGATGCCGAACGGCTCCTCGGCGTCCTCGGCCGCGATCCGCGCGTGGAACAGCACCTGGAGCAGCACGTCGCCCAGCTCCTCGCGCATCGCCGCCCGGTCGCCGTCCTCGATGGCCTCCAGCAGCTCGTAGGTCTCCTCCACCAGGTACTGGCGCAGCGACTTGTGGTCCTGCTCGGCGTCCCACGGGCACCCGCCGGGCGAGCGGAGGCGGTCCATCACGGCCGCCGCGTCCAGCAGCGGCGCGGCCGGCGTGCGGATCACCTCCGACCCCGCCGCCACCAGCGCGCGGGCGGCCGGCTCGTCGGGGTTCGTGGTGATCAGGACGACCGAGGGACCCGCCGTGAACGCGGACACGGGCTCGGCCGACCACTGCGCGGCGTCCACGCCCTCCCCCGCGTACACCGCCGCGCCGGCCCCCCCCCGGGGGGCGGGGGCGGGGGGGGGGCGCCCGGCGGTCCGCCGACTTCTTCGACGTGGTGGACGGCGTGGTGGTGGACGGCGTGATGCC
>NZ_JBHYXZ010000103.1:8873-30990 GCF_042752395.1 Actinosynnema sp. NPDC059335
TCGCCCACACGCCGGCGGCGAACAACTCCACCCCCCACAACCCCCCCCCCCCCCCCCCGAGGGCGTGCCCGGCGCCGGCCGGGCAGGACGGGGGTGGCGCCTACGACGACAACGGTCACGGCGACGTCTGGCGGACCGTCGCCCGGTAGCCGCTCAGCTCGCCCTCGCTGGGCGCGAGGGAGATGGCCGTGTCGTCCCACAGCCCGTAGCGGGGGTTGACCCGGATCTCCGGGTCGCCGGCCAGCGTCTGCACGAGCCGCAGGCCGATCTGCTCCAGCAGCTGCGGCGTCAGCTGCTCGGTGGACGACTCGCCGGACGCCCGCACGTCGGTCTTGCGGTCGGTCACGTACGCGACGATCCACTGCGCGCTGCTCGGGTCCGGCGCGAACGCCACCACGGTGCCCGCCGGCACGCCGAACAGCGGCGACTGGGCGGCCTGCGGCGACTCGGCCGAGCGCACCCGCTGGCCCTCCTTGGACAGCGCCTGGCCCTGCGTGCCCTGCGGGGCGTCGGCGATGAACTCGGCCATCTTCGCCGGGTTCGCCGCGACCTGCTTGGCCTTGTCGACGGCCTCGGCGTTGTCCTTGGTGAAGAAGTAGTCGAACGTGACCTCCATCCGGTCCACGTACTTGCGCGCCAGCTCGACCAGCAGCAACTGGTCCTTGGCGCGCTCCCGGAAGGTCGCCGCGTCGTACACGGTGTTCTGCGAGGCCAGCTCCGCGCCGCCGGCCTGCTCGACCGACTCGGTCACGGCCTCCTCGGACACGGTCACGCCCTCGCGGCGCGCGGCCTGCTCGATCAGCTCGTGCTGCACGCCCAGGGTCACGAGCTGCCGCGCGACCTGGTCGAGCTTGCGCTGGTCGTGCAGCTTCCGGGCCTCGGGCTCCTTCTTGAGCACGACGTCCAGGCGCTGCTGCACCTGCTCCAGCGGCAGCACGGTGTCGCCGACGATCGCGGCCGAGCCCACGTGGCCCGGTCCGGTGCCGCAGCCCGCCACGAGCAGTGCGACCGCCGCGCCGATCAGGGTGAAGCGCTTCTGCAGAGTCCTCACGACCAGTACCTTCTCACGTCCTCGTGACGCCGCTCACGGGAGTCCCCGCCAGAGACTCCAGGAAGTGCGCGCACCAGTCCAGCAGCTCCTGGTCGCGCAACTGCGGTGCGCCCATCCGGCCGCCGGCCGCGCCCTCGGTCGGCCTAGGCACGCTCACCGTGCGGGCGGTCTGCTTGTAGACCGCCTTGGGGAACAGCCGGCGCAGCCGCACGAGCTGGCTGTCCTTCAGCTCCAGCGGCGCGAACCGGATCGTCGCGCCCTGCGTGGCGACCTCCGTGACGCCGTGCGCCCGGCACGTCTGCCGGAACCGGGCGACCGCGAGCAGCCGTTCGACGGGCAGCGGCGGCGTGCCGTAGCGGTCCTTCAGCTCGTCCCACACGGCCTGCAACGCGTCCCCGTCCGCCGCCGCGGCGATCTTGCGGTACGCCTCCAGCCGCAGCCGCTCGCCGGGCACGTAGTCGTGCGGGATGTGCGCGTCCACCGGCAGGTCGACGCGGACCTCGGCCAGCTCCTCCTCGGCCTCGCCGTCCGCGCCCGCGTGCCTGCGGAACGCCTCCACGGCCTCGCCGACCAGCCGCACGTACAGGTCGAAGCCGACGCCCGCGATGTGGCCGGACTGCTCCGCGCCGAGGATGTTGCCCGCGCCGCGGATCTCCAGGTCCTTCATGGCCACCGCCATGCCCGCGCCCAGCTCGGTGTTCTGCGCGATCGTGGCCAGCCGGTCGTGCGCGGTCTCGGTCAGCGGCGCCTCGGGCGGGTAGAGGAAGTAGGCGTAGCCGCGTTCCCGGCCGCGGCCGACGCGCCCGCGCAGCTGGTGGAGCTGGGCCAGGCCGAGCAGGTCGCCGCGCTCCACGATGAGGGTGTTGGCGTTGGAGATGTCCAGGCCGGTCTCCACGATCGTGGTGCAGACGAGCACGTCGTACTCGTTCTCCCAGAAGCCCTGGATGATCTTCTCCAGGCGGTCCTCGTTCATCTGGCCGTGCGCGGTGATCACCCGCGCCTCGGGGACCAGCTCGCGCAGGTGCCGGGCGGCGCGCTCGATGGACGACACCCGGTTGTGCACGTAGAACACCTGGCCGTCGCGCAGCAGCTCGCGGCGGATGGCGGCGGCGACCTGCTTGTCGTCGTACGCGCCGACGTAGGTCAGGATCGGGTGCCGCTCCTCGGGCGGGGTGAGGATGGTGGACATCTCGCGGATGCCCGCGAGCGACATCTCCAGGGTGCGCGGGATGGGCGTCGCGGACATCGTGAGCACGTCCACGTGCGTGCGCAGCGCCTTGATGTGCTCCTTGTGCTCGACGCCGAAGCGCTGCTCCTCGTCCACGATCACCAGGCCGAGGTCCTTGTAGCGCAGGCCCTTCTGGAGCAGCCGGTGCGTGCCGATGACGATGTCCACCTCGCCGTCGGCGAGGCCGTTGACCGTCTGCTCGGCCTCCTGCGGGTCGGTGAACCGGGACAGCCCCTTGATCGTCACCGGGAACGCGCGCATCCGCTCGGTGAACGTGTTCAGGTGCTGCTGGGCGAGCAGCGTGGTCGGCACGAGCACCACGACCTGCTTGCCGTCCTGCACGGCCTTGAACGCCGCCCGCACCGCGATCTCGGTCTTGCCGTAGCCGACGTCGCCGCAGATCACCCGGTCCATCGGGACCGTGCGCTCCATGTCGGCCTTGACCTCGTCGATGGCCGCCATCTGGTCCACGGTCTCGGTGAACGGGAACGCGTCCTCCAGCTCCCGCTGCCACGGCGTGTCCGGCGCGAACGCGTGACCGGGCGCGGCCTGGCGGGCGGCGTAGAGCTGCACCAGCTCGGCGGCGATCTGCTTGACCGCCTTGCGGGCCTTGGCCTTGGTGTTCTTCCAGTCGCTGCCGCCGAGCTTGTTCAGCGTGGGCAGCTCGCCGCCGACGTAGCGGGACACCTCGTCCAGCTGGTCGGTCGGCACGAACAGGCGGTCGCCGGGCTGGCCGCGCTTGCTGGAGCCGTACTCCAGCACCAGGTACTCGCGGGTCGCGCCGGCCACGGTGCGCTGCACCATCTCGACGTACTTGCCGATGCCGTGCTGCTCGTGCACCACGTAGTCGCCCGCCTTGAGGGCGAGCGGGTCGACGGCGTTGCGGCGGCGGCTGGGCATGCGGCGCATGTCCTTGGTGGACGTGCCGTGCCGGCCGCCGGTGAGGTCGGTCTCGGTGAGCACGACCAGGGCCAGCTCGGGCAGCGAGAAGCCGTCCTCCAGCGCGCCGCGCACGACCGTGACGGCGCCCTTCTTCGGGGCGGTGTCGAGGACGTCCCGGAGCACGACGTTCACGTCGGCCTCGCGGAGCTGCTCGGTGGCGCGCTGCGCGGTGCCCGCGCCGGGGACGACGAGCACCGCCGTGCCGCCGGACGCGGTGTGGGCGCGCAGGTCGGCGAACGCCCGCGCGATGTCGCCCTGGTACGCCTCGACGTGCTTCAGCTCCAGCCGGAGCACGTCCGAGCCCTCCGTGGTGAGCTGGCTGAGCGTCCACCACGGCCGGTCCTTGGCCCTGGCCGCGGTGGCGACCTCGGCGAGACCGCGGTAGGCCGACGCGCCGAGGTCGATCGGGGCCTTGCCGCCGCCGGCCGCGGCCATCCACGACGCCTCCAGGAACTCCTGGCCGGTGCGCACCAGGTCGTGGGCGCGGGCGCGGATCTTCTCCGGGTCGTTGAGCACCACGTGCGTGCCCGCCGGGACGACGTCGGTGAGCAGTTGCAGCTCGCCCTCGCACAGGGCAGGGATGAGGGCCTCCATGCCCTCGGTGGGGATGCCGGACGCGATCTTGTCCAGCATCTCGTGCAGGTGCGCGTCGGCGGCGTGCTCCTCGGCGAGCGCCGCCGCCCTCTCCCGGACCCGCTCGGTGAGCAGCAGCTCGCGGCACGGCGGGGCGGTGAACGCGGCCACCTCCTGCGGCAGCGACCGCTGGTCGGCGACGGAGAAGGGGCGGATCTCGCTGACCTCGTCGCCCCAGAACTCGACCCGCAGCGGGTGCTCGGCGGTCGGCGGGAACACGTCCAGGATGCCGCCGCGGACCGCGAACTCGCCGCGCTTCTCGACCATGTCGACGCGGGTGTAGGCGATCTCGGCGAGGTTGACCAGGAGCGCCTCGAAGTCGTGCTCCGAGCCGACGGCCAGGTGCACCGGCTCCAGGTCGCCCAGGCCGGGGGCCATCGGCTGGATCAGGCTGCGGACCGTGGTGACGACGACCTTGAGCGGCGCGCCGTCGGGGTGGGCCAGGCGGCGCAGCACCTCCAGCCGCGCGCCGACCGTGTCGGCCCGGGGCGACAGCCGCTCGTGCGGCAGCGTCTCCCAGGACGGGAACAGGGCCACCTGCTCCGCGCCGAGGAGGTCGCACAGCACGGCCCGCAGGTCGTCGGCCTCGCGGCCGGTCGCCGTGACCGCGAGCACGGGCGCGCTGTTCGCCAGGGCCGCGGCGACCAGCGGTCGGGCCGCGGGCGGGCCTTCCAGTTCCAGGTCGGGCACGCCGACCGAGTCGGCGAGGGCGCGCAGCGCCTTGTCGGGCAGGACGGCGGTCAGCAGGCCGGACAGCGGGCCGGGCTGGGGCATTGCGGTGGCTCCCCGGGATCAAACGCGGACAGACCCCTGCCCGGGACCGAACGTCCACCGGAGGGGTTCTCGGCTGCCAGCCTACGGCCCTCCCGGCCGGGGTGCCCCGTGATTTCGGCCGACCCCCGACCGCGGACCGGTCGTCGAGGGGTCGTCGCGGCCGGTCGGCAATCCGGTTGACGGGCGCGCCACGCTGGGGGTGGACGAAGCGTGACCGGGCGTGCGCGCGGGGCGGGGTGAATCACCCGAACGGGTTGCGGCAGGGTGGTGCGGGCGACCGTGCCGGCCGGTGTGATGGGGGTGGGGACTCGTCCGGGCGCGGGGGGATTCGGGGGCGGCCCGCCGCCGGGCCTCGACGGTCGAGCGCCCGTTGCCGACGCCGGGCACGTGTACGTGGACTACACATGGGGGTTGACATGCTGGGGGACATGCGTCGTTTTGTCGGGTTCGCCGCCGTCGCGGCGCTCGTGCTGGGCGGGTGTTCGGCGGAGGGCGCGGGTGGCACCGCCCCGGCCACGACGACACCCGCGGGGCTGCGGGTGGACGTCGTCGCGGACGGGCTGAGCCACCCGTGGGACGTGGGCTTCCTGCCCGACGGGCGACTGCTCGTGCCGCAGCGGCCGGGGCGGATCGCGCTGGTCGCGCCGGACGGGCAGGTGACCGACGTCGAGGCCGACCTGGGCGACGTGGTGGCGCGGGGCGAGGGCGGGCTGATGAGCCTGGTCGTGCACCCGGACTTCGCCACCAGCCGCCGGTTCACCACGTGCGCCAACACCGCGTCGGACGTGCGGCTGGTGACGTGGGAGCTGGACGGGACCAGGGCGACCCGGGTGAAGGACCCGCTGCTGGCGGGCCTGCCGAGCTCGCCGAGCGGGCGGCACTCGGGGTGCCGGATGGCGCTGGACCGCGACGGCAACCTGCTGGTCGGCACCGGTGACACGGCGCGGGGCGACGTCCCGCAGGACCGGTCCAGCCTGGGCGGCAAGGTGCTGCGGGTGGACCTCGCCACCGGCGAGGGCGTGGCGGGCAACCCGTTCGGGGACCGGATCTACACCTACGGGCACCGCAACGTGCAGGGCGTGGCCGTGCGGCAGGACGGGATGGTGTTCACCGCCGAGCACGGGCCGTCCACGGACGACGAGGTGAACGTGCTGAAGGCGGGCGGGAACTACGGGTGGGACCCGTCGCGGGGCGGCACGGTCGGCGGGTACGACGAGGACGTGCCGATGACGGACCTGGAGCGGTTCCCGGACGCCGTGCCCGCCGCGTGGTCGTCCGGCTCGCCGACGGAGGCGATCTGCGACGCCGCGTTCCTGGTGGGCGAGCAGTGGGGCGCGCTGAACGGCGTGCTGGCCGTGACCGCGCTGAAGGGCGCGAAGCTGCTGCTGTTCACCGTGACCCAGGAGGGCGGCGTGCACTCCGTCGCCATCCCGCCGGAGCTGGACGGCGCCTACGGCCGCCTGCGCGGCGCCGAGCTGTCCCCCGACGGCTCGCTCTACCTGACCACCTCGAACGGCACCGACGACAAGGTCCTCCGCCTGACCAACCCCACCTGACCCACCGCGCGTGTCCCACGTCCAGAACGCGCGTGTCCTACGTTCGCGTACCCCGAGTTGAACGCTCGGAACAACCAGCGGCGTTCCGAACGTTCAACTCGGGTGTTCCGGACGTAGGACACGCGTGACGCGGACGTAGGACACGCGCGTGTGGGGGTCAGCGGGTGCGGAGGCGGGGTTTGTGGTCCATGTGGGACAGGCCCTTCCAGGCCAGGTTGACCAGGTGGGCGGCCACCTCGTCCTTCTTCGGCTTGCGGACCTCCAGCCACCACTGGCCCGTCAGCGCCACCATGCCCACCAGGGCCTGCGCGTACAGCGCGGCCAGCTTGCGGTCGTAGCCCTGGCGCGAGAAGTGCAGGCCCAGGATCGACTCGACCTGGGACGCGATGTCGTTCAGCAACGACGAGAACGTGCCGGTGGACGACGCCACGGGCGAGTCCCGCACCAGGATCCGGAAGCCGTCCGTCGAGCCCTCGATGTAGTCGAGCAACGCGCACGCCGCCTGCTCCAGCAGCTCCCGCGGGTGCCCGCCGGACAGCGCGTTGACGATGTGGTCCATCAGGTACTGCATCTCGCGGTCCACCACGACCGCGTAGATGCCCTCCTTGCCGCCGAAGTGCTCGTACACCACGGGCTTGGACACGCCCGCCCGGTGCGCGATCTCCTCGATGGAGGTGACCTCGAAACCCTTCTCGGCGAACAACGCGCGGGCCACGTCGAGCAGTTGCTCGCGCCGCTCCTTGCCCGTCATCCGCACGCGCGGCACCGGTGCCCCGTCGCCACGCCGTCTCCCCGCCACCTCAACCACCCTAAACACCTGCCCCCCGCGTGGACCGCGAGGGGCAGGTGGGTCGATCCGGAGACCTGCTCCGGGAGCTACTTCTTGGCGCTGATGCGGGCCAGTCGCTGCTGGTTCGGCCAGCGCACGTTGGTCGCCCAGCCGAACTTCTCGAACAGCCAGATCAGCCGGGCCGAGGTGTCGATCTGCCCGCGCTTGACGCCGTGCCGCGCGCACGTCGGGTCGGCGTGGTGCAGGTTGTGCCACGACTCGCCGAAGCTCAGGATCGCCAGCGCCCAGACGTTGGCCGAGCGGTCGCGCGCGGCGAACGGGCGGTCGCCCACCATGTGGCAGATCGAGTTGACCGACCACGTCACGTGGTGCAGGAACGCCACCCGCACGAGGCCCGCCCAGAAGAACGCCGACAGCGCGCCGGCCCACGACATGGTGATCAGGCCGCCGAGCACGCCGGGCGCGAGCAGGCTGATCGTGGTCCAGAGCCAGAACAGGTTGTCGACCCGGACCAGGTCCTTGTCGGCCAGCAGGTCCGGCGCGAAGCGCTTGGCGTTGGTCTTGTCACGCTCGAACAGCCAGCCCATGTGGGCGTGCCAGAAGCCCTTGGCCAGCGCGACCGGGCCGGTGCCGAACAGCCACGGCGAGTGCGGGTCGCCCTCGCGGTCGGAGAACGCGTGGTGGCGGCGGTGGTCGGCGACCCAGACGATCACCGGTCCCTGCAACGCCATGCTGCCCGCGATGGCCAGCGCGATCTTGAGCGGGCGGTTGGCCTTGAACGAGCCGTGCGTGAAGTACCGGTGGTAGCCGATCGTCACGCCGAGGCCGGACAGGTAGTAGAACGCGACGAAGAGCGCGACGTCGACCCAGCCCAGCCCCCAGCCCCAGGCGAACGGAACGGCCGCGAGCAGAGCCAGGAACGGCACGATGACGAACACGTACACGCCGAACTGCTCGACGTGTCCCCGTCGTCCTTCGATCATCGGCTTGGGTCCGCGATCCTCCGGACCTTGCGGCGTGGACCGACTCTCCAGGGTGCTGGTCATACATGTACCTCGTTGTGTATCGGGGCTACCTACGGAACCGTAACTTACGGCAGCGTAAGTTGCGGGAACCTCGTCCCGCCATAGCCGGAGCGGAAATCACGGCGTGTTCTCAGGAAGTCGGGCGTGTCGATCACGGCCGGCGCATCATTCGGTGATGGGGTCTCCGAACGTCCGCGGCCGCCGTCGCACGCGGATCGCGCTCGTCACGTTCACGGTGGTGTTCCTGCTGCTCAGCGGGGGCCTGCTGGGGTTCGGCTGGTACTACAGCGGTCAGCTGCTGGAACCGGAGAACGCCCGTCCGGGCTACCCCGACACGGTCATCTCGTCCGCGTCCGGGACCGTCTCGCTGACGGAGTCCAGGATCACGGTGCTGCCCGGCACGTGGGGCCTGGTCTGGCCGGGCGGCGGCGCGAAGGTCGGCCCGGTGACCCACCGGTCGGAGGGCACGGTGGTCCGCGAGCTCCAGGGCACCGCGCCCCCGGACGGCACGCACGTCCGGCTGGAGACGGCGGTGTGGAGCACGGACCCCGCCACCGCGCACGACCTGCCCTACACGGACGTGCGGATCCCCACCGAACTGGGTGACGCGCCCGCCTGGTTGGTGCCCGCGACGTCCGCCACCTGGGTGGTGGCGGTCCACGGTCGGGGTGGCACGAGGGCCGAGGCCCTGCGGGTCATGCCTGCGCTGCACGACCTCGGGCTACCCGTTCTGGCCGTGACGTACCGGAACGACGAGGGCGCGCCCCGCTCCCCCGACGGGCTCTACCACCTGGGCGACACCGAGTGGCGGGACGTGGAGGCCGCCGTGCGGTACGCCAAGGAGCACGGCGCGCGCGACGTGGTGCTCTACGGGTGGTCCATGGGCGGCGCGATCGTCGGCCAGTTCCTGGGCCGGTCGGCGAACGCGGGCGACGTGGTCGCCGCGGTGCTCGACGCGCCCGTGGTGAGCTGGACCGGGACGTTGGAGCTGCAGTCGCGCAACCGGGGCGTGCCGGAGCAGCTCGTGCCGATCGCGGAGCTGGTCTCGGACTGGCGGGCCGACCTGGAGTTCGACCGCTTCGACCTGGCCGTCAACCCGCCCGCGCGCCGGCCGCCGACGCTGCTGTTCCACGGCGGCGCGGACGGCACCGTGCCGGTGCAGGCGTCGCGCGACCTGGCCGCCGCGGCGGGCCGGCTCGACTGGCCGCTGAGGTACGTCGAGGTGCCGGCCGCCGAGCACACGGCGGCGTGGAACGTGGACCCCGAGTCCTACGACCGCGCGCTGACCGATTTCCTCGACTCCGTCGAGGCGATTCGATGACACCGCCAGGGCGTCCGCACGTGCCCGATCGACTACAGCAAGTAGTTTACCGTGTGATGGTTACGCCCGAAATTGTCTTCCACAGCCCCTTCCGGGCACCACTCAGCGTTGCCACGACACCGACCCGAGTTCAGCCGCCGGTGACATGACGCGCGTCACGCAACGCCACTGCCTGCGAAAACACTCTCCGTCATGATCGAATTACCGAGTGGTTGCCGCCACTTGAGTGGTGGTGCTGACCTCCGAGCGGCACTCGTGACAACATGTGTTCGCGCGGTCGGGGCGAGCCCCGGCCGTTCCGCCATGGTGTAAAGGCAGCACCTCGGATTTTGGTTCCGATGGTCCAGGTTCGAATCCTGGTGGCGGAGCGAGGGGCCGGGCCACGAAGGGCCCCGGCCGCCCTGCGTCTGCATGGGGGTGTGAGTCGCTGCACGAGGAAGCGGTCGACGAGCAGGGCATCGTGGGGCCGGCGCTCCACGAGATGTCCGACGCGTGGCTGGTCGGCCGCGCGAGCGAGCTCGTGGCCGTGGCCCAGAGCAGCCACCTGCCCGACCAGCTCGACGCCGCGCGGGAGGTCGACGAGATCCTGGCCGAGGCGCAGGGGCGCGGCGAGCCCCGGATCGTCGGCCAGCTCCTGCGCGCGGCCGCGGTGGTCCGGATCGTCACCCCCGGCCTCGTGGACACGTCCGACCCGATCCTGGACGAGATGCTCGTGCACTGCCGCCGGCACGGCCTGCTGGTGCTGGAGGCCGAGGCGCACGCCCTGCGCGGCCGCCGCTACCTGCTGGGCGGGTTCGAGGACAAGGCGCTGACCGAGGTCGCGAGCGGCCTCGCGATGCTGGAGGAGGACCTCACCCCGGACCCGATGCTCGACAAGCGCACGTGGGACCGGCTGCTCGCGTCCTCGTTGCAGTCGACCGGGCTGGTGCTCACCCAGCTGGGCGTCTACGAGATGGCGGACGAGGTGCTGGCGCGGGCGCACAACGCGATCCGGGACAGCGCCAACCCGCACCAGATCTACGTCCACCTGGTCAACCGCACCCGGCTGCTCATCGGCTGGGGCCTGCGGCTGGAGCGCGTGGACAACTTCGAGGAGGCGGCCGACCGGTTCACCACCGCGTCGGCCATCGCCACCGCCGTCGAGGGCCCGTTCCGCGAGTCGCTGCACCCCGGCAGGCGCGACCGCAGCGCCGCCGAGCAGGTGCCGGTGATCGGCGCGGCGCACGCCCTGGCCAAGCCCGGCGCGGAGCACATCGCGCGGCTGTGGAGCCTGCGCGAGCTGGCCATGTACGCCCGCGAGCTGATCATCGTGTCGATCGCGCTGGCCCGCTGCCTGGAGATGGAGGAGCTGCCGCAGCAGGCGCTCCAGGTGCTGCACGACGCCCGCGAGCGGCTGGAGCGCGACACCTCCGAGCCCACCCTGATGCTGTGCCTGACCCGCGAGTACGCCCGCATGTCCGGCCCGCACGGCGAACGCACGATCTCGGCGTTGCAGACCTACGCCAACGCGCTGGAGGTGGAGCTGTGGCTGATGCAGGAGGCCCGCACCGCCACCCTGCTCACCCGGCGCGACCACGAGCGGCTGACGCGCGCGCACGGCGCGATCGCGCAGCAGGCGTTGCAGGACCCGCTGACCGGGCTGCCGAACCGGCGCGCGCTGGACGACCGGCTCGCCGCGCTGATCAACGCGCAGACCCACCCGATGTCCATCGCCCTGGTCGACCTGGACGGGTTCAAGGTCGTCAACGACAAGCACTCGCACGCCGAGGGCGACGACGTGCTGCGCGTGATTGCGAGCACACTGCGGCAGGCGCTGCGGGGCGACGACCTGGTGGCCCGCTACGGCGGCGACGAGTTCGTCGTGCTGCTGCCCGGCGCGCCCCTGCACGCCGCCGAGGCGGCCCTCGGCCGGGCCGTGGAGGCGGTCGCCGGCCTGCCATCCGACCTGTCCAGGGGCGTCACGCTGTCGGTGGGCGTGATCTCCGTGCGGCCGCGCGAGTCGGCCCACGCGGCGCTGGCCCGAGCCGACTCGGCGATGTACGCGGCGAAGCGCCGAGGTGGCTGCCAGGTTGCGGCCGTGGCGGGCGAGCCCTCCTCGGAGGCTTAGTATCGGCACCTGGCGGGAAGCCAGGCCCCTCCCGCTGAAGGCACGCACTCAGCTAGGGAGAGCGCTGATGCTCGAGGGTGTCCCCACCCCAGTCAGCACGATCGTCCTCGCAGCGGGTGAAGGCACCCGCATGCGCTCAGCCACCCCGAAGGTGTTGCACCGGATCGCGGGCCGCTCCCTGGTGGAGCACGCCGTGCGTGCCGCCGCCGGGACCGGACCGGACCACCTGGCCGTCGTCGTCGGCCACGGCCGCGCCGCGGTCGCCGAGCACCTCGACGGCCTGTCCACCGCGCTGGACCGCAAGGTCACCGTGGCGGTGCAGGAGGAGCAGAAGGGCACCGGGCACGCGGTCGGCTGCGGGCTGGCCGAGCTGCCCGCGGACCTCGGCGGCACGGTCGTGGTGACCTACGGCGACGTGCCGCTGCTGGACGCGGACACGCTGCGCGGCCTGCTGGCCGAGCACGGCGCGCGCGGCAACGCGGTGACCGTGCTGACCGCCGTGGTGGCCGACCCGACCGGGTACGGGCGGATCGTGCGGTCGGCGGACGGCTCGGTCGAGGCCATCGTCGAGCAGAAGGACGCCACGCCGGAGCAGCGGGCCATCACCGAGATCAACTCCGGGGTGTACGCCTTCGACGCGGCCGTGCTGCGCGACGGGCTGTCCCGGCTGTCCACCGACAACGCCCAAGGCGAGCTGTACCTGACCGACGTGCTGACCATCGCGCGCGGCGACGGCCGGCGCGTGGGCGCGCTCGTCACCGAGGACGCCTGGCTGGTCGAGGGCGTGAACGACCGCGTGCAGCTGGCCAGGCTGGGCGCGGAGCTGAACCGCAGGCTGGTGGAGCGGGCCATGCGCTCCGGCGTGACCGTCGTGGACCCGGCCACCACGTGGCTGGACGCCGACGTGCGGCTGGACCGCGACGTGCTGGTCGAGCCGAACGTGCAGCTCAAGGCCGGCACCACGGTCGGCGAGGGCGCGGTCGTCGGACCGGACACCACGCTGTCGGCGTGCGTGGTCGGGGCGGGCGCGACCGTCGTGCGCACGCACGGGTCGGGCGCGGAGATCGGGCCGGGCGCGTCCGTCGGCCCGTTCGCCTACCTGCGGCCGGGCACCCGGCTCGGCGACGGCGGCAAGATCGGCACGTTCGTCGAGACGAAGAACTCCGACATCGGCGCGGGCAGCAAGATCCCGCACCTGAGCTACATCGGCGACGCCACCATCGGCGAGAACTCCAACATCGGCGCGGCCAGCGTCACGGTGAACTACGACGGCGTGAACAAGCACCGCACCACGATCGGGTCGTACTGCCGCACCGGTTCGGACAACATGTTCGTCGCCCCCGTCACGGTCGGTGACGGCGCGTACACCGGCGCGGGGACCGTGGTGCGGCGCGACGTGCCGCCCGGCGCGCTCGCCGTGTCCGGCGGGCCGCAGCGCAACCTGGACCGCTGGGTGCTGTCCCGCCGGTCGGGGACGTCCTCGGCCGAGGCGGCGGAACGTGCTCTGACGCCCGAGAATGCAGGTACAACCGATGAAGGGCGCTGACGTGAACCCCACGATGGCCGGGACACCCAAGAAGAACCTGATGCTCTTCGGCGGGCGGGCGTACCCCGAGCTGACCGAGCAGGTCGCCAAGCACCTGAACGTGTCGGTGACGCCCCAGTCGGCGTACGACTTCGCCAACGGCGAGATCTTCGTGCGGTTCGAGGAGAGCGTGCGCGGCTGCGACGCCTTCGTCATCCAGTCCCACTGCGCGCCCATCAACCAGTGGCTGATGGAGCAGCTGATCATGGTGGACGCGCTGAAGCGGGCGTCCGCGAAGCGCATCACCGTGATCATGCCGTTCTACCCGTACGCGCGGCAGGACAAGAAGCACCGCGGCCGCGAGCCGATCTCGGCGCGCCTGGTGGCGGACCTGTTCAAGACCGCGGGCGCGGACCGGCTGGTGGCCGTGGACCTGCACACCGCGCAGATCCAGGGCTTCTTCGACGGCCCGGTGGACCACCTGTGGGCCATGCCGCTGCTGGCCGAGCACATCCGGGACAAGTACGCGGGCCGCGACATCACCGTCGTCTCCCCCGACGCCGGCCGCACCAAGCTGGCCGAGAAGTGGGCGGACACCCTCGGCGGCTGCCCGATCGCGTTCATCCACAAGACCCGCGACCCGCTGCGGCCGAACGAGGTCGTGGCCAACCGGGTGGTCGGCCAGGTCGAGGGCCGGCTGTGCGTGGTGATCGACGACATGATCGACACCGGCGGGACGATCACCAAGGCGGTGGAGCAGCTGCTCGCCGAGGGCGCGTCGGACGTGGTCATCGCGGCCACCCACCCGGTGCTCTCCGGCCCGGCCGTGGAGCGGCTGCGCGACTGCGGCGCCCGCGAGGTCGTGTTCACCGACACCCTCCCGATCCCGGCGGAGAAGCGGTTCGACGCGATGACCGTGCTGCCGATCGCGCCGCTGCTGGCGCGCGTGATCCAGGAGGTCTTCGAGGACGGCTCGGTGACGTCCCTGTTCGACGGCAACGCCTGACCGCTCGCACCGAGGCCCGGCACGCCCCCGCGGTGTGCCGGGCTTCCGCATTCGCCGGGCCGCCGGGCGGGGAACGAACCCCCGATTAGGCCCAGTCCGCCGGATCGGCCTACACTGGTTGGGTTGCCTCGGCGAGGGCGAGCATCACGCTCGGCGTGATCGACGCGGCGGTTGTGATGCCGCGCGTGTTCACCCTCCGCGCCGCCCGCCGCCGCAGGCCGCCCCCGCTTCGCCCCGCCCGACGTACCCGCCGACGTTTACCAGGCCAGACCGTTAGGAGAGCCCCACCGTGTCCGAGGTCCGTCTCGCCGCAGAGCAGCGCACCGAGTTCGGCAAGGGCGCCGCCCGCCGCACCCGCCGCGCCGGCAAGATCCCCGCGGTGCTCTACGGCCACGGTTCCGACCCGAAGCACCTGGCCCTGCCGGCGCTCGAGTTCGCCCGTGTTGTCCGCGAGCACGGTCACAACGCAGTTCTCACGCTGGACATCGAGTCCTCGACCGAGCTGGCGCTGACCAAGACCGTCACCACGCACCCCATCAAGAACTACATCGAGCACGTCGACCTGCTGCTGGTGCAGCGGGGCGAGAAGGTCACCGTCGAGGTGCCGATCGTCGTCACCGGCGACCCGGCCGCGGCGACCCTGCTCACCCAGGACCTCACCACCGTCCAGGTGGAGGCCGACGCGCTGAAGATCCCCGAGCAGGTCGAGGTCTCCGTCGAGGGCCTGGAGGCCGGCACCCAGATCCACGCCTCGGACCTGACCCTGCCCGCCGGCGCCACCCTGGTGACCGACGCGGACGCGCTGGTCCTCGCGGTGAACGCCGCGCCGACCGCCGCCGAGCTGGACGGCGACACCGGCGAGGCGGCCACCGAGGCCGAGGCCACCGAAGAAGGCTGAGCCCATCACGTCGGGCAACTCGAACGGCACGCCACCCCCGCCGCACGGCTGGGGCGGCGTGCCGTTCCCGTTCCTGAGCCCGGCGCAGGTGCGCGCCACCCGGTTCCCCCGCCGGCGGGGCAAGGGCTACGACCCGGCGCAGGTGGACGCGTTCGTGCTGCGCATCGCCGACGCGCTCGCCGGCCGCACCCGGCTGCACCCCGACCAGGTGCGCGCGGTCGCGTTCACGGAGATCGCCGGCGGCTACGACCAGCGGACCGTGGACGACTTCCTGGCGGCGTGCGAGCACCAGCTCCGGACGGGCCACGTGCCGCCGACGACGTTGCAGACCGGCGAGGCGCTGCTGGCGGTGAAGCTGCCCCGCTCCCCGAACGGCTACGATCGCGGCGAAGTCGACGCGTTCCTCGGCCGGGCCGCCGCGGCGCTGGACGGCCGGGGCCGGATGACCTCGAGCGAGGTGCGCCACACGCGGTTCAGCACCACGTCCGGGCTGCGCCGCGGCTACCAGGTGCGCGCGGTGGACGCCTTGTTGGACGAGCTGGAGCAGGAGTTGCGGTTCCGTGGTCGATGACGTCGCCCTGGTCGTCGGGCTGGGCAACTCCGGCCCCAAGTACGAGGGCAACCGGCACAACGTCGGCTTCCTCGTGCTGGACGTGCTGGCGGCCCGCGTGGGCGGGAAGTTCAAGGCGCACAAGGGCGGCGCCGAGGTGGTCGAGGGCAGGCTGGCGGGCCGTCGGGTGGTGCTGGCCAAGCCGCGCGGCTACATGAACACCTCCGGCGGCCCCGTGGCGGGCACGGCGAAGTTCTACAAGACGCCGCCGTCGTCGATCATCGTCGTGCACGACGAGCTGGACCTGCCGTTCGGCGCCGTGCGGCTCAAGCTCGGCGGCGGCGAGAACGGGCACAACGGCCTGCGGTCGATCACGAAGTCGCTGGGCACCAAGGACTACCACCGGGTGCGGTTCGGGGTGGACCGGCCGCCGGGTCGGATGGACCCGGCGGACTACGTGCTGCGGGACTTCTCGCCGGTGGAGCGCAAGGAGCTGGCGCTGGAGCTGGACCGGACGGCCGACGCCGTGGAGGCGTTGCTGGAGTTCGGCCTGGAAGCCGCCCAGAACCGGTTCCACTGAGCGCCCGGCCCCACCCACGTCAACCGGCGGGCACCAGGGACGCGGCGGCCGAGCGGCGCAGCTTGCCGGACGGCGTCTTCGGCAGGCTGCCCGGCTTGAGCACCACCACCGAGAACGGCCGCAGCCCGACCGCGTCCACGACCCGCGCGCTGATCTCCCTGCTCAACGCGCGCACCGCCGCGTCCTCGCCGGCCAGCTCCGACTCGACCACCACGGCGAACCGCTCGCGCCGCGTGCCCGCGTCCAGCCGCACGGCCACCGCGTTGCCCGCGCGCACGCCCTCCACCGCGGTCGCCGCGCGCTCGATGTCCGTGGGGTAGATGTTGCGCCCACCCATGATGATCACGTCCTTGCGCCGCCCGCAGACGACGACCTGGCCGTCCACCACGTACCCCTCGTCGCCGGTGTCGAGCCACCCGTCGGCGTCCTGCGTGGCGCGCGGCCCGTCCACGGTGAGGTAGCCGGGCGTCACGGCCTCGCCGCGGACCCGCAGCTGCCCGACCTCGCGTTCGCCGCGCACCGCGCCCGAGTCGTCCACGACCTGCACCTCCAGCCCCGGCAGGGGCGGCCCGAGCAGCGGGAACGCCCGCGCGTTCGGGCTGTCCGGCGGCACGGGCACGGCACGGCGGCCCGCCTCCAGCTCGTCCGGGTCGACCACGTCGACCGAGATGCCGGTGAACACCGGCGCGAACGCCACGCCCAGCGTCGTCTCCGCCATCCCGTACGCGCACAGCACGCACTCGGGCCGCAACCCGAACCTCGCGCCCGCGTCGGTGAAGCGCCGCACCGCCTCCGGGTCGATGGGCTCCGCGCCGTTGAGCGCGATCCGCAGCGTCGACAGGTCGAGCGCGCCGTCGTCCACGTTGCGCATGCGCCGGGCGGCGATGGCGTAGGCGAAGTTCGGGGCGGCCGTGATGGTGCCCCGGTAGCGGCTGATCAGCTCCGGCCACAGGGTGGGCCGGCCCAGGAAGTCGACCGGCGTCACCTTCACCAGGTCGATGCCGAACAGCATGGGCACGGTCAGGAAGCCGACCATCCCCATGTCGTGGAACAGCGGCAGCCAGGAGACCATCCGGTCGGTCTCCGGGTCCAGCTCGGCGGCGGCCTCCATGGCCTTGGCGTTGGACCACAGGTTGCCGTGCGTGATGCGGACGGCCTTGGGGTCCGCGGTGGACCCGCTCGTGAGCTGCAACAGCGCCGGCATGTCCTCGTCCACCTCGACGGGCGCGGCCAACGGCTCGCCGTCCAGGTCGTCCAGCCTGCGGTAGGCCACGCCGTGCTCGTCCAGCACGCCCGAGAGCGCGTCGAACGGCGCGCCCAGCAGCACCAGCTTCGCGCCGATCATGCCCAGCACGCGCAACGTGTCCTCGGCCCACTCGGCGAGGTCGGTGCGGGCCGTCGGCTGGTGCAGCATGGTCGTGCTGCCGCCCGCCAGCCACACCGCCTGCACCGCCGGGGCGATCGCGGCCGGGTCGCCCGCGAGCACCGCGACCGAGCCGCCGCGCGCCACCCCGCCGGCGACGAGCGCGCCCGCCATCCGCGCGGCCCGCTCGTGCACCTCGGCCCACGACCGGCGGACCGGGGCGTTCGGCTCCCCCGTGGTCATGCCCCGCGCCCGTCCCCCGGCGCTCGCAGCGGTTGCCACCATCGTGTCCACGAACCGGCTCATGCCCGCCAGGGTAGAGCGATCTTCGCCGGCATTGAGCCGATAGGGCGAAACATCGGACGCGCCGTGCCGCGATACTCCCCGGTACACCACACGAAGGAGGTAACCGGGTGGCCGGGTTCGACGCTCGTCAGCACCTGCCGGCACATCCGGCGCCGCTGTTGGGCGCGCAGGATCTGCGGCAGGTCGCCTTCCACCGCCCCCCTCCCGGCCAACCGGGGTACGACGAGGGCCAGGTGGACGCTTTCCTCGACCGCATCGAGGCGACGTTGCTGGGCCGCGACGACGTGACCGAGGACGACGTGCGCCGGGTGCGGTTCAGACCCGCGAGACCGGGCTACTACGCGGCCGAGGTCGACGCGTTCATGGACCTCGTGGCCGAGACGCTCGGTTCCACGCCCCAGCGCCGGCAGGCCACCGCGCCCGCGCAGGGCGCGCACGCCACGTCGACCGGGATGCGCCCGGCGGCCCGGCTGACGCCCCAGGACGTGCGCGGCGTGCGGTTCCACAAGCCCAGGCCGGGCAACCGCGGCTACCACGAGGGCGAGATCGACGCGTTCCTCGACCGGATCGAGAACACCCTGGCCGGCCGGGACGACCTGACCGCCCGCGAAGTGCAGGACATCGAGTTCGCCTACGCCCCGCCGGGGCAGGTCGGGTACGACGAGGACGACGTGGACACGTTCCTCGACCTGGTCGTGGTGACGCTGGAGCGGATGCCCACCCCGCCGCGCGCCGTCCCGCCGCCCCCGCCCGTGCGGCCGCGCCCCGGCCCCGGCGCCCGCCCGCTGACCGCGCGCGACGTGCGCACCGCCGCGTTCGGCAAACCGCCGCGCGGCCGCCGCGGGTACCAGGAGTCGCAGGTGGACAAGTTCCTGGACCGCATCGAGAACACCCTGCTGGGACAGGACGACCTGACCGCCCGCGAGGTCCGCGAGGTCCGCTTCAGCCGGCCCATGTTCGGCCGGCGCGGGTACGACGAGACCGAGGTGGACGCGTTCCTGGCGCGGGTGGAGAAGCAGTTGGGCGAGGGGCCGCCGCGCCCGTCCGCGCTCCCGCCGATCACGTCGTGGAAGCAGCTGCGCCTGATCAAGATCCCGGCCGCGGGGCCCGCCCAGCGCGGCTACCGGACGTCCCAGGTGGACCGGCTGCTGGAGGAGGTCGGCATCGCGCTCGACGGCATGGTCGGCGCGTCGTCGGCGGAGGTGGCCAAGGCGAAGTTCGCCACGGCCCTGATGCCGGGCCAGGGCTACGACTGCTCGTACGTGGACGAACTGCTGCCCCTGCTCGCCACCGAACTCCGCCGCCGCAACCGCTGACCCGTGTGTCGAACCTCCAGGACCCCTGAGTTCCACGTTCAGGACGAAACCTGAGCGTTGAATTCGGGGGTCCTGAGCGTTCGACACACGGGACCTGGGTGTTCGACTCTCGGGTCAGGGTTCGGCGGTTTCGGCGGCGGCCAACCAGCGGGTCTCGACGTCCTCGGCCTCGGCCATGACGGCCTTCAGCTCGGCGTCGAGGGCCAGCAGGCGCTCCGGGTCGGTGGCCGCCTCGGCCAGCGCGGCGTGCAGCTCGGCTTCCTTCTTCTGCAGCACCTCCAGCCGCCGCTCCAACCGCGCCAGCTCCTTGCGCGCCGCCCGCTGGTCCGCCGCCGACGACGGCGCGGACGCCTGCTTCGGGGCCGGCGCGGCCGCCGCCTCCTTCCGCGCGTCCCGCCGCCGCAGGTACTCCTCGATCCCGCCCGGCAGGTCGGTGAGCCCGCCGTCGCCGAACAGCGCCACGACCTTGTCGCACACCCGTTCCACCAGGTACCGGTCGTGCGAGATCACCACCAACGTCCCCGGCCACGAGTCCAGCAGGTCCTCGAGCTGCTGCAACGTGTCGATGTCCAGGTCGTTGGTCGGCTCGTCCAGCAGCAGCACGTTCGGCTCCGCCATCAGCAACCGGCACAGCTGCAACCGCCGCCGCTCGCCGCCGGACAGGTCGCCGACCGGCGTCCACTGCTTCTGCGACGAGAACCCGAACCGCTCGGCCAGCTGCGACGCCGACATCTCCTGCTTGCCCAGCACGACCCGCCGCGCCACCTCCTCGACGGCCTCCAGCACCCGCATCGACCCGTCCAGGTCGTGCAGCTCCTGGCTGAGGTGCGCGAGCTTCACCGTCTGCCCCTGGACGCGCCTGCCGCCCTCCAACTCGCGCTCACCGGCCAGCGCCCGCAGCAGCGTCGTCTTGCCCGAGCCGTTCACGCCGACGATCCCGACCCGGTCACCCGGCCCGATCCGCCACGTCAGGTCGCGCACCAGCACCCGGTCGGGCACGGTCAGCGTCGCGTCCTCCAGCTCCAGCACCGTGCGCCCGAGCCGCCGCTTGGCGAACGCCAGCAGCTCGACCGAGTCGCGCGGCGGCGGCACGTCGGAGATCAACGCCTCGGCGGCCTCGATGCGGTAGCGGGGCTTGGACGTGCGGGCGGGCGCGCCCCGGCGCAGCCACGCCAGCTCCTTGCGGGCCAGGTTGCGGCGCTTCTCCTCGATCGCGTCGGCCAACCGGGCCCGTTCGGCCCGCGCGAAGATCCAGTCCGCGTAACCGCCCTCGTACTGCTCGACGCGACCGCCGACGACCTCCCACGTCCGGCTGCACACCGTGTCCAGGAACCACCGGTCGTGGGTCACCACGACGAGTGCCGTGCGGCGGGCGAGCAGGTGCTCGGCCAGCCACCGCACGCCCTCGACGTCCAGGTGGTTGGTGGGCTCGTCCAGCACGACGAGGTCGAGGTCCTGCACCAGGGCCGCCGCCAGCGCCACCCGCCGCCGTTCGCCACCCGACATCGTGGCCACGGGCGCGTCCATGCCGAAACCGGTGATGCCGAGGCCGTCGAGGATCGACCGCACCCGCGCGTCGGCGGCCCACTCGTGCTCCGCGTCGAACCCGAGCGGGTCGATCACGGCGTTGCGGACGGTCGAGCCCTCGGGCAGCTCGGTGCGCTGCGTCACGACCGCCATGCGCAGGCCGCGGTTCTGGCTGACCCGTCCCTCGTCCGGCTCGGCGAGCCCGGCCAGCACCTCCAGCAGCGTCGTCTTGCCGCCGCCGTTGAGGCCGACGACCCCGATGCGGTCGCCCTCGCCGACGCCGAGGGACACGCCGTCGAGCAGCGGACGCACGCCGAACGACTTGGAGACGTTCTCCAAGTTGACCAAGTTGGCCATCTACCAGCACCTTCATCGAGATTCGGGGTGTGACAACGCGGTGCGCCAGCCTAGCCACCGGCCGCACCGGACAGGTCAGGCGTGCACCTCGGGCGGCGTCGGCCGGGGAGCTTCCTCCGTGCCGACGACGCGGGCCCCGTGCACCGGCCCCTGCGCCACGCGGACCGTCCGGCACACGCCCGCGCCCGCCAGCTCGGCCGCCACGCGCACCGCCGAGTCACCGTCCGTGCACAGGAACGCGCAGGTCGGACCCGATCCGGACACCAGACCGGCCAACGCGCCCGCGTTCACCCCCGCGCGCAGCGTCCGGCGCAGGTTGGGCCGCAGCGACACGGCGGCGGCCTGCAGGTCGTTGCCGAGGAGCAGCGCGAGCTGGCGCGGGTCGCCGGACGCCAGCCCTTCGAGCACGGCCTCCGCCTCGCCCACGCGGGGCGGGTCGCCCTCGGCGCGCAACCGGTCCAGCTCGTCGAACACCTCGGGCGTGGACAGCCCGCGCCGGTCGAACGCCAGGACCCAGTGGAACGTGTGGCGGGACAGCACGGGCACGATCCGGTCACCCCGGTCCGTGCCGAGCGCCGTGCCGCCGTAGATGGCGAACGGGACGTCCGCGCCGATCCGGCCCGCGACCTCGGCCAACTCGTCCCGGCTGATCTCCAACCGCCACAGCGACGCCAACCCGACGAGCGTCGCGGCGGCGTCCGCGCTGCCCCCGGCCATGCCCCCGGCGACCGGGATGGACTTGCGGATCACGACCCGGACCTTGGGATCCTCCGGATCACGGCCGACGTGCTGGGCCAACGCCCGCACCGCCCGCCACGCCAGGTTGGACGGCCCGGTGGGCACCGAGTCGGCGCCCTCGCCGTGCACCTCCACCCCGGGGTCGTCGGCGATGGCGACGGTGACCTCGTCGGTCAACGACAGGGCCTGGAAGATCGTCACCAGGTCGTGGTACCCGTCCGCGCGGGGATCGCCTACGGCGAGGTGCAGGTTCACCTTGGCCGGGACACGGACGGTGACCGGTGGTGGGACGACAGCGAGCACGCCATGAGCCTACGGGCGTTTCCCGGTTGCCCGCTCCTACCAACCTCTGACCTGCGACAAAACACACTCCCCACCCCCCGCGACCACCCACCCAACCCACCCCCGCGACCGGTCACGCCTTCCGCACAAAGAAGGGTTCCGTGTCATCCCGCCGACCTGGCGCAGCCCTACCGCGCGTGTCAAGGGGGCACTTCCAGCCCTACCGCACCTGACGCTGGAAC
>NZ_JBHYXZ010000104.1:0-4997 GCF_042752395.1 Actinosynnema sp. NPDC059335
ACGCGCGCCGTGTCGACGCGTCGCCACGGCCCGCCGGGCAGCGCCCGCGCCCTGCCGCCGGCCGCACCGGCCCGCCGCGCCGCCGCCCGCCGGAGCGCCCGACGACCGGCGGCGCGATCTTCGGCCGCGCGCTCCTGGCGCTGTTCTCGGCCGCCGTGCTGCTGGGCACCGGCTACGCGTGGGCGAACCTCAACACGCTGCTCGACGACATCGCCACCACCGACGTGATCAGCGACGAGGGCGGCGGCGAGAAGCCGGCCGACGGCTCGGTCGACATCCTCATGGTCGGCATGGACAGCCGCACCGACTCGAAGGGCAACCCGCTGCCCCAGGAGATCCTGAACGAGCTGCACGCGGGCAACGAGAACGACGGCGGCCTGAACACCGACACGCTGATCCTGATGCACGTGCCCAACGACGGCGGCAAGGCCGTCGCGGTCTCGTTCCCGCGCGACTCCTACGTGCAGATCGCGGGCGGCTACGGTCGGCACAAGATCAACTCGGCGTACGGGTACGGCAAGAACGCCGCGATCGCGAAGCTGGAGCGCGAGGGCGTCAAGGACCCGGCCCAGCTGGAGGTCCAGTCGCGCCAGGCGGGCGCGCGCAACCTCATCGAGACCATCGAGAACCTCACCGGCGTGACCATCGACCGCTACGCCGAGATCAACCTGGTCGGGTTCTACGAGATCACCAAGGCCGTCGGCGGCGTGGACGTGTGCCTCAACCAGGCCACCCGCGACGACATGTCGGGCGCGAACTTCGCCGCCGGGCCGCAGAAGGTCCAGGGCCGCGAGGCGCTCGCGTTCGTCCGGCAGCGGTACGGGCTGCTGCGCGGCGACCTCGACCGGATCGTGCGCCAGCAGGTGTTCATGGCGGGCCTGGCCAAGCAGATCCTGTCCGCCGGCACGCTGTCGGACCCCGGCAAGCTCAGCTCCCTGATCGACGCGCTGACCAAGTCCATCGTGCTGGACAAGGACTGGAACGTGCTCCGGTTCGCCACCCAGATGAAGGACCTGACCGGCGGCAACCTCAAGTTCGAGACGATCCCGACCGGCAACCCGGAGCTGCAGACGCCCGAGGACGGCACCGCGATCGAGATCAACGAGCGCGAGGTGAAGAAGTTCTTCAAGAACCTCGGCGCCGACCCGACCCAGGCCGGCACGACCACCCCGACGATCGACAACGCGACGGTGACCGTCGAGGTGCGCAACGCCTCCGGCTCGCCGGGCCTGGCCGGCCGGGTGCTCCAGGCGCTCGTGGCCGAGAGGTTCGTCGACGGCGGCGCGGACAACGCCTCGCCCATGGACGCGTCCGTGGTCCGCTACGGCGTCGGCGGCGAGGCCGGCGCGGAGGCGGTCGCCGACGCCCTGGGCGGGCTGGAGATCGAGCAGGACGACGCCATCCCGACCGGGCACGTCCGCGTGTTCGTGGGCGCGGACTACTCCGGCCCCGGCACGCAGACCCTCGCCGGACCGCCGCTGGTCGGCCTGGACGGCGCGCGGCAGCAGCAGGCCGGCACGACGACGACGGAGCCGCCCATCACCGCGGACGGGGTGCGCTGCGTCAACTGACACCGTCTCGGGGGGAGCCGTGGGCAGTTTCATCAAGCGGGTGCGCTGGAAGCGGGTGCTGGTCGCGCTCGGCGCGCTGGCCGTGCTGGCGGCCGTGCCGTCGGTGTGGGTGCAGGCGGCCAGCGCGCCCTACCGCCACGACGCGGCGGACGTGCCCGACGCCCCGGTGGCGCTCGTGCTCGGCGCGGGCCTGACCGGGGCGGGCACGCCGACGCCGTTCCTCGCGGGCCGACTGGACGTGGCGGCCGACCTGTACCGGCGGGGCAAGGTCCAGGTGCTCCTGGTCAGCGGGGACAACAGCACGACGGACTACGACGAGCCGACCGCGATGCGCACGTACCTGATCGGCCGAGGCGTGCCCGCGGACGTGGTGGTGGCCGATTACGCGGGGTTCGACACGTGGGACTCGTGCACGCGGGCGAAGCGGATCTTCGGCGTGGAGCGGGCGACCGTCGTGACGCAGGAGTTCCACCTGCCCCGGGCGGTGGCGCTGTGCCGTTCGGCGGGCATCGACGCGTCCGGGGTCGGCCACGACACCTCCCAATGGGCGAGCACGACCGCCTACGGGTACTTCCGGGAGGGCTTCGCGGCGGCCAAGGCGATGTGGGACGGCCTCGTCGCCAAGCCCGACCCGCGTTTCCTCGGCCCCCGGGAGAACGGTGTCACCAGCGCTTTGGAGCGATGAAACTCTACTCTGAGTACTACTAGGTTCGCCCGATCGGGCGATAATTCGGACAACCCGCGTAAGCGATCGGCCCGTCGCGCTTTCCATCTCCGTGGGGTCTGTCGGGGCCCCGGCGGACTGGAGGATCGACGGTGCAGATCGACACAGCGGCGTACCAGCGCGTGCTCGGTGATGAGCTCCGCAGCCTTCGCAAGCAGCGCGGATGGACCCGCAAGGAGCTCAACCGCCGGCTGCAGAGCGACATCTCGCTGCAGACGTTGGCCACGTACGAGTTGGGCACCCGCCAGTGCTCGGTGGTCAGGTTGGTGGAGATCTGCCTCGCCCTCGGCGTGCCCGCGCACCAGGTGCTGGCGCGGGTGCACGAACGCGTGTTCGGCGACGCCCCCGCCGGGCACCTCTCGGTGGACCTGGCCACGGTCGTCGCCGACACGCGACCGCAGCTCATGCCGCTGCGCCGGTGGGCGCAGGGCAGGCTCGCGCACCTGGTGCCCGGCCAGCCGCCCGAGGTGCACCTCGACCTGCCCGCGCTGGAGTACATGGCCCAGTTGTGCCAGCTCAGCACGGTGGACCTGATCCGGACCCTGCGGGAACTGGAGCACCACGGCCCCCGGTAGCATCGGGGGATCCCCCTCCCCTGACAGATCCGGGAAGTCGGTTGCCGAACACTCCAGGTGCAGACCCAGCCCGCCTGCCGCTGCGCACCGCCGCGGCCGTGCGACTGGGCAACATGAGTTCCAAGCTGTCGCAGAAGATGGGTCTCGGCGCCGGCGGCATGATCGGCGGCCGGGTCGCGCTGAAGCTCGACCCGCAGGCGCTGGCGCACTTGACGTCCAACCGTTCGGTCGCGCTCGTGACCGGCACCAACGGCAAGACGACCAGCACGATGATGCTCAGCCGCGCCACGTCGTTCCTCGGCGAGGTCGCCACCAACCACGGTGGCGCGAACATGCCCGACGGGCACGTGACCGCGCTGTCCAAGCAGCCCGACGCGCCGTACGCGGTGCTGGAGGTCGACGAGGGGTACTTCCCCGAGGTCGTGCGCGCCGCGTCGCCCGCCGTGGCGGTGCTGCTCAACCTCAGCCGCGACCAGCTCGACCGGGTCGGCGAGGTGCGCACCATCGAGAGGTCGCTGCGCACGGCGCTGGCGTCGGTGACCGGGGTCGTGGTGGCCAACTGCGACGACATCATGGTGACGTCCGCGGCCCGCGACTCGGCGAACGTGGTGTGGGTGGCCACCGGCACGGGCTGGCACAACGACGCGGCCTCGTGCCCGCGCTGCGGCGACCCGATCCGCTGGGAGGGCGAGCACTGGCACTGCACCGGGTGCGACCTGGCCCGGCCGCGGCCGCAGTGGGTGACCGGCGACGGGTACCTGGTCACGCCGAACGGCGTGAAGCTGGAGCTGTCGCTGCGGCTGCCCGGCAAGTTCAACCAGGCCAACGCGGTCATGGCCACGGCCGCCGCGGTGGCGCTGGGCGTGCCGGTGGAGGAGGCCGTGCAGCGGTTGCGCGCGGTGTCCAACGTGGCTGGTCGCTACCGGACGATCCAGCGGTCCGGGCACCGGGCCCGGCTGCTGCTGTCGAAGAACCCGGCCGGGTGGAGCGAGACGCTGACCGTGGTGCGCGAGGCCGACCACCCCGCCGTGCTGGTGATCAACGCGCAGGAGGCCGACGGGCGCGACCTGTCGTGGCTGTGGGACGTGCCGTTCGAGCGGCTGCGCGGGCGGCAGGTGATCGCGTCCGGCGAGCGGGCGACGGACCTGGCCGTGCGGCTGACGTACGCCGAGGTCGAGCACACGATCGTGCCGGACCCGCTGCAGGCGATCGACGCCATGCCGCCGGGACCGGTCGAGGTGATCGCCAACTACACCGCATTCCGCGACCTGAACGCGAGGGCCGCCCAGTGAGCACCAGCAAGGTCCAGATCGCGCTCGTGCTGCCCGACCTGCTGGGCACGTACGGCGACTTCGGCAACGCCGTCGTGCTGGAGAAGCGGATGACGTGGCGGGGCATCTCGGCCGAGATCGTCAACATCCGGTTCGGCGAGCCGGTGCCCGAGTCGTGCGACATCTACGTGGTCGGCGGCGGCGAGGACACGGCGCAGACGCTGGCCGTGCGGCACCTGCGCGACCACCCCGGCATGCAGCGGGCGGCGGCGCGCGGCGCGGTGATCCTCGGCGTGTGCGCGGGGATCCAGATCTTCGGCGAGTCGTTCACCCGGGCCGACCAGGTGACGCACCCCGGTCTCGGGCTGATCGACTCGACCTCGCACGCCGGTGGCAGCCGCGCCATCGGCGAGGTCATCGCCACGCCCGCCGACGGGCTGTTCGAGGGCCTGCTGACCGGGTTCGAGAACCACCAGGGCCGGACCGTGCTCGGGCCGTCGGCGCGGCCGTTGGCGCACGTCAAGGTGGGCACGGGCAACGACGGTTCGGTGGAGGGCGCGGTGCAGGGCCGGATCCTGTGCACGTACCTGCACGGTCCCGTGCTGCCGCGCAACCCGCAGATCGCCGACCTGCTGATCGAGTGGGCCACGGGCGTCAAGCCCGCCCCGCTGGAGCTGCCCGACGTGACCCGCCTGCGCGCCGAACGCGCCAAGGCCGCCGGCGTCCCGCTCTGAACGCTCAACTCACCCGTTCCGAACGTAGGACACACGCGTTCCGAACGTAGGACACGCCGCGGGCTAGCCAGGTGGCGGCCGCCGGGGTGCGAAGGGGGGGCATGCGGGGTGGACGGGTGGGG
>NZ_JBHYXZ010000104.1:5006-30476 GCF_042752395.1 Actinosynnema sp. NPDC059335
GCGTAGGACACACGCGAGAGTCCAACGTTCGCGCCGCGCGTGTCCTACGTTCGGAACAGGCGTGTCCTACGTTCGGGACACCCGAGTTGAGCGTTCGGGTCAGGCCGGGACGCGGGTGCGGCGCGCCCGGGCGAGGGTGTAGTCCTCGGCGCGGACGGACTTGGTGCGCATCCAGTAGCGCCAGGTGAAGCCCGGCCAGACGGTGCGGTTGACGCCCTGCGCGTCGAGGTACCAGCTCTTGCACCCGCCTTCCGTCCACACGCCCTTGGACAGCTTGCGCCGCAACTGCCGGTTGAACCGCGCCTGCACGTCCGGCCGCACGTCCAGCTCGTCCGCGCCGTGGCGGTCGAGCAGCTCCAGGCACTGCCGGACGTACCGGATCTGCGACTCGATCATGAACACCACCGAGTTGTGCCCCAGGCCGGTGTTCGGGCCGAGCAGGAAGAACAGGTTCGGGAAGCCCGAGACGGTGATCCCGTAGTAGGTCTCGATCCCCTGCTCCCGCCACTGCTTGGCCAGGTCGACGCCACCCTTGCCGGCGATGTCCAGGTAGTCGAACGAGTCGACCACGTGGAACCCCGTGCCGTAGATGATCACGTCCACCTCGTGCTCGACGCCCGCGCGGTCGACGACGGAGTTCGCCCGCACCTCGGCGATGCCGTCGGTCACCAGGTCCACGTTCGGCTTGGTCAGCGCCGGGTAGTAGTCGTTGCTGATCAGCACCCGCTTGCACCCCATCGTGTAGTCGGGGGTCAGCTTGGCCCGCAGCTCCGGGTCCGGCACCTGGGCGCGCATGTGCCGCCGCGCGATGTTCTGCGCGAACTCCATGATCTTCGGGTTCACCGCGAACCCGAGCGCGCTCGACTCCCGCGTCCAGTACACGAAGTCGCGGTACAGGCGCTGGGTGAACGGCAGCGCCCGGAACAGCTTCTGCTCCCACGTGGCGATGGACCGGTCCATCTTGGGCATGACCCACGGCGGCGTCCGCTGGAACACCGTCAGCCGCTCCACGTCGTCGGCGATCCGCGGCACGAACTGGATCGCGGACGCGCCCGTGCCCACCACCGCGACCTTCTTGCCGCGCAGGTCGTAGTCGTGGTCCCACTGCGCCGAGTGGAACGCCTTGCCGCGGAAGTCCTCGATGCCGGGCAGGACCGGCACGTTCGGGATGTGCAACGCGCCCACGCCCGCCACCACGGCCTTGGCCGTGTACGTGTCGCCGTTCTCCACGGTGACGTGCCAGACCTTGTCGTCCTCGTCCCACCGCGCGCCGGCGACCTTGCTGTTGAACCGGATGTGCTCGCGCAGCCGGTACCTGTCGGCCACCCGCTTGAGGTAGTCCCAGATCTCCGGCTGCCGGGCGAACATGCGCGACCAGCGCGGGTTCAGCTCGAACGAGAACGAGTACATGTGGGACGGCACGTCGCACGCGCAGCCGGGGTAGGAGTTGTCCCGCCAGGTGCCGCCGAGGTCGTCCGCCTTCTCCAGCACGACGAAGTCGCGCTCGCCGGTGCGCTTCAGCTCGATCGCCATGCCCAGGCCGGAGAAACCCGTGCCGACGACCAGGACCTTGACCTCGCGGTGCATGCCCGTCTCCTCCCGGTCCACCGTACATACCGCCGAGTAGGTTACTCGAAGTAAGTTACCTCCGGTAGTCTCGACTTGTGACCACGACCGAGCCGCGCCGCAGGCGGATGCCCAAGGCCCAGCGCAAGGCGCAGATGCTCGACATCGCCGAGGGCGTCTTCGCCGAGCGGGGGTACCTGGCCGCGTCGATGGACGAGATCGCGGAACGCGTCGGGGTCTCCAAGCCGATGCTCTACGAGTACTTCGGCTCCAAGGAGGGCCTGCTCATCGGCTGCATCCACCGGGCGCGCACGGAGCTTCTCGACCGCACGCAGCAGGCGATCACGGGCGCGGACGGCCCGGAGGAGGTGCTGCGGCGCGGGCTCCTGGCGTTCTTCGAGTTCATCGCCGAGCACAAGCAGTCGTGGGCGCTGCTGCGGCAGGAGGCGGCGATCACCGTGCCGTCGGCCGTGGAGGAGGTCGAGGGGATCCGGCGGCAGCAGACGGACCTGATCGCGGCGGTGATCGGGAGCTTCGAGTCCGACGTGGACGAGGTCGAGGCCGAGGCGTTCGCGGAGATCGTGGTGGGCTCGACCGAACGGCTGGCGTTGTGGTGCGAGCGCAGGCCCGAGGTGGGACCCGCGCTCGCGACGGCCTACGTGATGGACGTCGTGTGGCGGGGCGTGGCCAGCCGGCTCACCACCACCACGACCTGACCGGCCCGGTCACGCACGACGGCGTCGGCCGACCAGCAGCAGCACCGCCCCCGCGAGCAGCACGGCCAACCCGCCGACGCCCGTCCACAGGGGCGCGGCTCCCGTCTCGGCCAACGCGCGGTCGGCGGACGCGGACACCAGGGGCGGCGCGTCGGCGGGCGCGGTGACCGTCAACGCCGCGGTGCCGGTCGTGACGCCCACGCCGGTGGTCGACGTGACCGCGGACGACGTCCGCGAGGTCGCCGACGTGCCGGCCACGTTCGTCGTGGTGGACGTCGTCGAGGTCGCGGACGTGCCCGCGACGTCGGTCGTCGTCGTGGTCGCCCCGGTGGACGTGGTCTGACCGACGGACGTGGTCGTGGTGATGGCGGTGGTCTTGGTCGTGGTGTTGGACGTCGTGCCGTGGCACGGGACGTCACCCCGGTCCGGGCACACGTCGCCCCGGACGTGGTCCACGCCGGGCACGTCCGGCGCGCGCCACGGCGGGTCGGCCGCCGCGACGCCCGGCACCACCACCAACCCGAGCAGCATGCACAGCGCGACGCTCATCCGACGACTCATGTAGGGGCCTCCTGGTCGAAAGTATTGCTCCGAACGGCCTATCGCCCGCCTACAGCATGGCGTTACCGAACGTGTACGGTGCGTGCATGATTGCGAGGTTGCGCCATTCGGGTGACGCGCCGGCGGTCGCCCGACGGAAGGCCGAGGCATGACCACACTTCCCATAACCGCGAACTACCGACGCGACGGTGACGACTGGGCGGTCACCGTGCGCGCGGGCGGCAAGGAACTGGACGCGACCGCACCGGGCCTCATCGCCGCGCGGCTCGCGGCCGACCAACTCGTGGACGAGATCGCGCCCGGTCGGCGCGACCGCGCCGTCGTGCACCTGCTGGACGGCGACGCGCTCGCCTTCTCGGTCGCCTACCTGCACACCCGTGCGGGCCTCGCACCACCACCGACGGGGTGAAACCGAAGCAGCACCACGCATCGGCCGTTGATGGAAGCCGGATTCCCGGCGACACCGGCCTAGGATGTCCGGCCAAAGGCGACAGGAGCGCGAGATGGCCACACCGGTGTACAGCGGGGCGACCAGGACCCCGCAGCGGGGCAGACCGAGAGACGCCAGCCGGGACGACGCGTTGCGGCAGGCGGCGTTGGAGGTGATGGCCGAAGTCGGCTACCGCGCGCTGACGATGGACGCCGTCGCGGCGCGCGCCCGTGCGGGCAAGGCGACCATCTACCGGCGGTGGGAGTCGAAGCTCGACCTGGTGATCGACACGTGCACGCAGCTGGCGCAGCAGAACCTGGCCGAGCCGGACACCGGTTCGCTCGCCGGCGACCTGAGGGAGTTCCTGAGCGCGTTCGCCGCGTTCCTGTCCGGCCCGATCGGCAAGGCGGCGCAGGCGCTCGTCGGCGAGCTGCCGCACGAGCCCGAGCTGGCCGCCGCCTTCCGCGAGACGTTCCTGACCGCCCAGCGCGACGTGCTGCGCCGCATCCTGGAGCGCGCCGACGAGCGCGGCGAGCTGCGTGACGACGCGCCGCGCGGGATGGCCGTCGAACTCGCGGGCGCGGCCCTGATCTACCGGTTGATGCTCACCGGTGACCCGATCGACCTGCCGTTCGTCGACCGCGTGGTGGAGCAGGTCCTGCTGCCCCTCGTCGCCAAGGGGCAGTAGGCGACCTCAGCGGAACAGCTTGCGCAGCAAGGCGAACCCGACGAGCACGGCCACCGCGATGAGCGAGTACCGGATCTTGGGTTCGTCGAGCTTCGCGCGCACGCTTTCCTTGCCCGACTCGACGAAGCGCTGGGGATTCGCCCTCGTCCCCAGCTCGTCGAGCGTCGCGGCCAGCGCGTCGCGAGCCTGCTCGATCTCACGCTGGATGGTGTCGGGATCGCGAGCCACATCTCCTCCTTGCTGCACCTTGGCCACAACCGTAGATGAGCGGCCGCGGCCGCGTTGACGAGACCGGCCGTGACCGCTTTTATAACACTGTTCCGGCCCGGTTGGGCGAGTCCCGGGGCCACCGTCCGGCCCCGTCGCCCGTCACGGCGGGCGTGGGCGTCCCTCGGATCGGGGACGGCGGGCCCTGCCGATAAGCTGGCGGTGACGGGCTCGTAGCCCAATTGGCAGAGGCACACGGTTTAGGTCCGTGCCAGTGAGAGTTCGAGTCTCTCCGGGCCCACGTCACCGGTGGCCCTCGGCGTCCTCGCCGAGGGCGCTCCGGTCAGGCCGTGTAGCGCAGGACTTCGAGCATCGACTGCGGGTCCACTGCGGACGACTGCTCGCAGGCGGCGAGGTCGGCGCGGATCGCCGCGACGTCCAGGCCCGTGCCGATGAGCACCAGCTCGGTGCGGCGCGGGCCGGGCCACGCGGAGCGTTCGAACCGCAGGAACGCGCCCACCGTGTGCAGGCCGAACCGCTGCCGGTGGCCGGGCACGTCGAACCGCACGAAGCCCTTGATCCGGTACAGGCCCTTGGGGCGTGCGTCGAGGAACGCCATGAGCCGCACCGGGTCCATCGCGCCGCCGGTGAACTCCACGCTGTCGTAGCGCACGTGGTCGTGCTCTTCGTCCAGCAGGTCCTCGAAGGACAGTTGGCCGTGCCGCTCGCGTGGCCGCGGGTCGAAGAGGAGGGCCGGGTCGACGCGGCCGAACGACGACCGGACGACCGGCACGCCGGGCTTGAGGCGGTCGATCTCGGCGGCCGGCGCCTCGGGGTCGCCGACGCGGTCCACCTTGTTCAGCACCACGAGGTCCGCCACGCGCAGGTGCCGGGCCAGGTCGTCCGGGAACTCGGCCGCGTCGACCAGCAGCACCAGGCCGCCGTAGGTCAGGCGCGGGTTCTCGCTCGCGAGCACCATCCGTGCCATGGCCTGCGGCTCGGCCAGGCCGCTCGCCTCGATCACGATGACGTCGACCTGGGAGTCCAGTTTGGCCAGCATCGCGTCGAGTTCGCTGACGTCGACCGCGCAGCACAGGCAGCCGTTGCTCAGCGAGACGGTCGAGTCGACCTGCCCGGCCACGCTCATCGCGTCGATGCCGATCGCGCCGAAGTCGTTGACCACCACGCCGATCCGGGTGCCGCGGCTGCCGCCGAGCAGGTGGTTGAGCAACGTCGTCTTGCCGGACCCGAGGAACCCCGCCACCACGATCACCGGAACCCGCTTCACACCACCGCACCCTACTTCCCGCGTGTCCTACCTCCAGAACGCGCGTGTCCAACGTTGAGAACGCGAGAGTCCAACGTTCAGGCACCCCGAGTTGAACGCTCAGGACGAGCGGCGGTGTCCTGAACGTTGAACTCGGGTGTTCCGAACGTAGGACTCACGCGACGCGAACGTAGGACACGCGCGTTCTGGAGGTAGGACACGCGCGGGCTGAGGGGTGGGCGCGGGAGGGTCAGGTGGTCATCAGGGTGATGAAGTGGTCCATGGCGGCGGTCACGGCGGCTTCGTCGCCGGTCGCCACCAGGTCCAGCAGCAGGCCCCTGGTCACGGCCAGGCCCAGGCGGGCGCGGGCGGCGGCGACTTCGGGCGCGTGGCCGCGGGCGCGTTCCAGGGCGGCCACCGGCTCCAGCCAGTCGGTGACGATGCCGTCCAGCAGGTGCGTGGTGCCGGGACGGCCCTGGACGGCCTGGCCGTACAGCTCGAAGAACAGCCGCTCGTGCGCGCGCAGGGACGGGTCCACGAGCGTCCGCCAGAACGCCCGCGCGGCCTCGGCCGGGTCGTCGGCCGGCAGGGACGCGAGCACGGCCCGCTGCCGCGCCTCCACCGCCCGCACCACCTCCACCAGCAGCCCCTCCATCGAGCCGAAGTGGTAGATCAGCATCCGGTGGCTCGTGCCCACCGCCTCGGCCAGCCGGCGCAGGCTCGCGTCACCCAGCCCGTGCGCGGCCAGGTGCTCCACCACGGCCGCGAGCAGGCGCTCCCGGGCCTCCCCTTGTCCCGTCATGTACCGAATGGTACATGTACCACATGGTACAGAGAGTGGACGTCAAGGTGCGCAGCTCCGCGCCCCCGGACCGCGTTTACCGCCTGCTCGCGGACAGCTCGACGTGGCCGGACTGGTCGCCGGTCGTGCGGTACGAACGGGAGCGCGCGGGTGACGCGTATGGCGTCGGCGAGATCCGGGTATTCGAGAACAAAGGCCGCAAGGCCCTCACGAGGGAGGAGGTCGTCGAACTGACGCCGAACCGGCGGGTGGGCTACGTCCTGCTGTCGGGCCTCGCCATTCGCGACTACCAGGCGTTCGTCGACCTCGCGCCGGACGGCGCCGGGACGGCGATCCACTGGCACTCGTCGTTCCGGCCGAAGGCCCCGGGCACGGGGTGGCTCTACCGCCTGGTGCTCCAGGCCGTGATCACGCGGTACGCCCGCGGCCTGGCCGCGCACGCCGCGCGCTGACCCGCCGCACTGGGGTTTTCCCCACCCCGTTGTGAGGTCGGCTTCATGGTGGCGCCACCGGCGCGTTCGTAACTTGGAGATCATGGATGTCGTCTCGTGGGTAACGGACCTGATGGAAACGCTCGGCGCACCGGGCGCCGGGATCGCGATCGCGCTGGAGAACCTGTTCCCTCCCCTGCCCAGCGAGCTGTTCCTGCCGATGGCGGGCTTCACCGCCAGCCAGGGCAAGATGAGCCTGGTCGCCGCGATCCTGTGGACCACCACGGGGTCGGTCGCCGGCGCGCTCGCCCTGTACTACCTGGGCGCGCTGCTCGGCCGTGACCGGATCCGGGCCATCGCGCAGCGGATGCCACTGGTCAAGGTGTCCGATGTGGACAAGACCGAGGAGTGGTTCGCCCGGCACGGACGGGCCACCGTCTTCTTCGGCCGGATGGTGCCGATCTTCCGCAGCCTGATCTCCATCCCGGCGGGCGTCGAGCGCATGCCGCTGCCCGGGTTCCTGCTGCTCACGGCGGCGGGCAGCCTGATCTGGAACTCCGCGCTGATCATCGCCGGGTACGTGCTGGGCGCGAACTACCACCTGGTCGAGCAGTACATGGGCATCGTGACGAAGGTCGTGCTCGGGCTGGTGGCGCTGGTCGTGGTGTGGTTCGTGGTGTCCCGCGTGTCGCAGCGGAAGAAGTCCGACGACCGGGAGCCCGATCAGGCCCGCAGGTAGCGCAGGATCGCCAGCACCCGCCTGCTGTAGCCGTCCACGTCGGACAGCCCGAGCTTGTCGAAGATCGAGTTGATGTGCTTCTCCACCGCGCTGCGCGAGACGTGCAGGCGGGACGCGATCGCGGTGTTCGTGTGGCCCTCGGCCATGTGCGCCAGCACCTGGCGCTCCCGTTCGGTGAGCACGTCCAGCGGGTGGGCGCTGCGCGCCAGCAGCCGCCGCACCACCTCCGGGTCGAACGCCACGTCGCCCGCGCCGACCCGGCGCAGCGCGTCCAGGAACTCCTCCACCTGGACCACGCGGTCCTTGAGCAGGTAGCCCACGCCGTCGGCGTGCTCGGTGAGCAGGTCGACGGCGTAGCGCTGCTCGACGTACTGCGACAGCACCAGCACGCCGACACCGGGGAACTGCCGGCGGATCTCCAGCGCCGCCTTGAGGCCCTCGTCGGAGTGCGTCGGCGGCATCCGCACGTCGGTCACCACGACGTCCGGCCGGTGCGCCGCCACCGAGCTGACCAGCGCTTCCGCGTCACCTACGGCGGCCACCACCTCGTGGCCCTCCTCGACCAGCAGCCGCACCAGGCCCTCGCGCAGCAGCGTCGAGTCCTCGGCCAGGATCACCCGCACGGGACCTCCGCGGTGATCACCGTCGGACCGCCGGCGGGGCTGGTCACGTCGAACGTCCCGTCCAGCGCGAGCACCCGCCGGGACAGGCCGGCCAGCCCGCCGCCCGCCGGGTCCGCGCCCCCGACGCCGTCGTCCTCGACCCGCACGCGCACCGCGCCCGCCTCCTCGGTGATGTCCACGCCGATCATGCTCGCACCCGAGTGCTTGGCCGCGTTGGTCACCGCCTCGCACACCACGAAGTACACCGCGGTCTCCACCGCCGGCGCGGCGTCCAGGGGCGCGCAGCGGATCCGCACCGGGATGGCGGAGCGGTCGGCCACCGCCTCCAACGCCTCGGCCAGGCCCAGCGAGTCCAGCGCCGCCGGGTACACCCGCCACGCCACCTCGCGCAGGTCCTCCAGCACGTGCCGGGACTCCTCGTGCGCCTGGGCGAGCAGGTCGTGGGCGTGGTCGGGGTGGCGGCGCGCCCGGCCGAGCAGCATGCCGAGCGCGACCAACCGCTGCTGCACGCCGTCGTGCAGGTCGCGCTCGATGCGCCGCCGTTCGGCGTCCACCGCCGCCACGATGCCCGCCCGGCTCGCGGCCAGCTCGTCGATGCGCAGGCGCAGCAGCTCCGCCTCGCTCGGGCCGAGCCAGCGCCGGGCCACCCTGCCCTCCAGCGCGACCACGCCGATGATGCCCTGGACCTCGATGTAGAGCAGGACCAGGCCGAGCAGCCCGGTCAGCAGGAAGTCGGTCCAGTTGTCGGACCGGTCCAGCCCGCTGGTCGGGCCGCCCGCGATCAGCCGGTACACCACGATCACGCCCATGGCGAGCCCGTAGAACAGCCAGGCCAGCACGAACCCGCCGAACAGGCCGACCGGCGCGCGCACGGCGAGGTAGCGCACGGCCTGCCCGCGGGTCGGCTCGGCGCTGTCGATGCCGAGGAACGCCCGCAGCCGGCGGCGTTCCAGCCCGGCGACGGCGACCGCCGCCTTCCGGGTGAACACCACCGCGAAGAGATCAACCAGCGCCGATCCGAAGCCGAGCAACAGTCCGGCAACGACGCGCAACCCCCTGTGCACCTGATCGAGGCTAGACGACCCGATCGTGCTATTGGCGATCGCAGACCCTGCTGCCCAGGATCGGAAGCGTGGCGACAATAGCGGTCATCGGCGCAGGTCAGGCGGGTCTGGTGTTGTCGGCGGCGCTCCTGCGCGCCGGATGGCGGGTCACCCTCTACTCCGACCGGTCGGCGGACGACCACTTGGATGACGGCGGCCGGCCGACCGCGTGCCTGTTCGGCGACCAGGTCGAATACGAGGCCGAGCTGGGCCTCGACTTCTGGCCGGAGGCGCCCCGGATGCGCCGCATCCACCTCGACCTGTTCACGGACGACCGGGCGGTCGCGTTCTCCGTGGACGCGCCGCTGCGCAAGCCCGCGCTCGCGGTGGACCAGCGGTTGAAGTTCTCCGCCGGGCTGCGCGAGGTGCAGCGGCGTGGCGCGTCGGTGGTGCTCGGCGCGGTCGGCGTGGACGACCTGGACCGGCTGGCCGCGACGCACGACCTGGTGGTCGTGACGGCCGGGCACAGGTCCCTGGCCGGCCTGTTCGAGCGGGACCCGGCGCGGTCGGTGCACTCCGAGCCGCAGCGCAGCCTGTTCATGCTGAACATCCACGGCTACGACCTGGCCGCGCGGCCCGAGCACGCGGAAGGGGTGTTCTCGTACCTGCCGGGCACGCTGGAGGTGTTCTGGGTCCCGTTCTTCGACAAGGACGTCGGCGAGTCGCGCAGCGTCGTGGTGGAGGCCGCGCGGGGTGGTCGCGCCGACCTGTTCGGCGACGTGACCTCGGCCGACGAGGGCCTGGAGGTGCTCAAGGCCGTGGTGGACGACGTGTTCCCGCACGAGTCGGCGTTCCTGCGGCCCGCCCGCGCCACCAGTCCCGTGACCTGGGTCAAGGGCGAGATCGTGCCCGTGGTGCGCAAGCCGGTGGCCGTGCTGCCGTCCGGGCGGCACGTGCTGGGCCTGGGCGACGCGGTCGTGCTCAACGACCCGCTGGCCGGGCAGGGCGCGAACAACGCCACCCGGATGGCCCGGTTCTTCGCCGACGAGCTGGCCGCGCACGAGGGCCCGTTCACCGCGGCGTGGCTGACCGAGCGGTTCGACGAGTGGTGGGAGCGCGGCTGCTACACCAGCGAGTTCTCCAACGGGCTGCTCGCGCCGCTGACCGACGAGCAGAAGACGGTCATGCTGGCCGCGTCACGCCGGGAGGACATCGGCGAGCAGCTCTGGGAGGGGTTCAACGACCCGTCGTCGCTGTTCCCGTGGTTCTTCGACGCGGAGGCCACCCGGGACTTCCTGGCCCGGCGCAACGTGGGCCGGTTCGACGTGCTGCGGTACAAGCTGGGCGTCGGCGCGAACCTGCTCCTCCAGAAGGCGTCGCGGCTGGTCAGGCGGCCCGTCGGCGGGACAGCGACGCCTTGATCTCCCGGGCCGCCGCCCGACCGGCCCGGGTGGCGCCGACCGTGCTGGCCGAGGGGCCGTAGCCGACCAGGTGCACGCGCGGGTCGGCGACGACCCGGGTGCCGTCGAGCCGGATGCCGCCGCCCGGTCCGCGCAGGCGCAGCGGGGCGAGGTGGTCGAGCGCGGCGCGGAAGCCCGTCGCCCACAGGACGGCGTCGGCGGGCTCGTGCGTGCCGTCGGCCCAGGTCACGCCGTCCTCGGTGAGCCGCTCGAACATCGGGCGGCGGGCGAGCGCGCCCGTCGCGAGCCCTTCGCGCACGGCCGGGGTGAGGCTCAGCCCGGTCACGCTGACCACGCTGCGCGGCGGCAGGCCCCGGCGGACGCGGTCCTCCACCTTGGCCACCGCGGCACGGCCCAGTTCCGGCGTGAACGGCCGGTCGGAGAACTCCGGCTCGCGGCGCGTCACCCAGGTGGTCGCGGCGGCGTGCGGGGCGATCTCCAGCAACTGCTGCACGGCGGACGTGCCGCCGCCCACGACGACCACGCGCAGACCGGCGAACTCCTCCGGGCCCCGGTACTGCGACGAGTGCAGTTGCCGGCCGGCGAACAGCTCCTGGCCGGGGTAGCGCGGCCAGAACGGGCGCGTCCACGTGCCGGTGGCGTTGACCAGGGCGTTCGCCTCCCAGGCGCCGTGGTCGGTCTCGACCCGCAGCAGGTCGCCGAGGTCGTGGACGGCGTGCACGCGCACGGGCCGGCGCACCTCGATGCCGTTGCGGCGCTCGAAGTCGGCGAAGTAGGCGGGCAGCACCTCGTTGGCGGGCGCAGCCGGGTCCGGCTCGGCGAACGGCATGCCCGGCAGGTCGTGGATGCCGTGCACGGTCGCCATGCGCAGCGTCGGCCAGCGGTGCCGCCACGCGCCGCCCGGTCCGGCGTCGGCGTCCAGCACGACGTGGTCCAGGCCCGCGCGGCCGAGGAAGTAGGCGGCGGACAACCCCGCCTGACCCGCACCGATCACCACGACGTCCACACCTCGACCAACGCCGGCGGGCCGCGGGTCACTTCCCGGTGTCGTTACGGTCACACCCGGAAGGCGCACGGGCCGTTCGGCGTTGGTCGGAGTCATGAGTCGACTCCACGACGTGCCGCTGTCCGCCCTCGACCTCGCCACGGTCACCACGGCGACCGACACGCGCACCGCGCTGCAGCACACGCGCGAGCTGGCCCAGCACGTCGAACGGCTCGGCTTCACCCGGTTCTGGCTGGCCGAGCACCACAACATGCCCGGCGTCGCCAGCTCCTCCCCCGCGATCCTCATCGGCCACGTCGCCGACGCCACCACGACGCTGCGCGTCGGCTCCGGCGGCGTGATGCTGCCCAACCACCCGCCGCTGGTCGTGGCCGAGCAGTTCGGCACGCTGTCCGCCCTGCACCCCGGCCGGATCGACCTCGGCATCGGCCGCGCGCCCGGCACGGACCCGCGCACCGCGCAGGCGTTGCGCCGGACCACCGGCCCGCTGTCGGTCGACGACTTCCCGCAGCAGCTCAGCGAGCTGAACGGCTACTTCGACGGCACCGAGCAGCTCACCGCGATGCCCGCGCCGGGCAACAAGCCGGACGTGTTCCTGCTCGGGTCGAGCGGGTACAGCGCGCAGGTCGCGGGCCTGCTCGGGCTGCCGTTCGCGTTCGCCCACCACTTCAGCGCGGAGAACACGCTGCCCGCGCTGGCGCTGTACCGCGACCGGTTCCGCCCCTCCGAGCGGCTGGCCGAGCCGTACGCGGTGGTCTGCGCGTCGGTGATCGTGGCGGACACCGACGAGGAGGCCCTGCGGCTCGCCGGTCCGGGCGCGCTCGCGTGGGTGCAGCTGCGCAACGGGCGGCCCGCCCCGGTGCCCACCACCCAGGAGGCCGCCGACTACCCCTACAACGACCTCGAACGGCTGATCTTCGAGGACCGGATCGCGTCCCAGGTCATCGGCTCGCCGAAGACCGTCGAAGCGCAGCTGGAGCGCCTGCTGGAGGACACGCTGGCCGATGAGCTGATGGTGACGACGATGGTCGCCGAGCAGGCGGACCGGCTGAGGTCTTACGAACTCCTGGCGGACATCGCCGGGCGTTCGACCGGTCGGGATTCATCCGAACGGGTGAAGACTGAAGTAGAGGTGTAGCGGTTCCGCCACGGGCCGCGATGATCGTAGTGGAGCGCGCACGCCCCCCGACGCGCTCCCCAAACTCCGGACGAGCGATCGTCCGGCTCGGCCGCCGCCGACCCGCGTGGGCGCCGCCAGGTGTGGCGCCGCCCACGCGGGCAGCCGTGCGTCATCACGGCTTGGCCACAGGCAGGCACCAGGTGCGAATCAAGGCCCTGAATCGGTCACCCGGCACCCCTCCGCACCGTCATGGTGGTGGCAGTCGCACTCAAGCCCACCGCCGGGGCGGGAAGGGGAGGTTCGTGAAGTTCGCCAGACTGGCCGTCGGCGTGTGCCTCGGCCTGGCAATGGCGGGATGTGCGGACCACCCGGACATGTCCACCACGCCTCCCGGGCCCTCCGCGGTGGCCGATCAGCGCAACGACGCCCCGTCGTCCTCGGGGTTCACCCCCTTCGGCACGCAGCGGGTGTGGGCCAACGGCATGGCGGTCACCGTGTCGGCCCCGTCCTCGCTCAAGCCGAGCGACACGTCGTTCCCGCAGTCGCCCCGCGCCGCCGTGTTCACGCTGACCGTGGTCAACGGCACGAAGGCCGCCTACCGCACCAGCCAGCTGTCCGTGCACGCGCTGGTCGACGGCGCGCCGGTGGCCGAGGTGCGCGACTCCGTGCAGGGCCTCAACGGCGCCGGGGCCGCAGTCGAGGAGGTCGCGCCCGGCGCGGAGACCGTGCTCACGATGGCGTTCGCGGTGCCCGCGGACCCGGTGCGGCTCCAGCTCGTGGTCGAGCCGAACGGCGCGAACCAGGAGCCCAGCGCGACGTTCGAGGGCGTCGCCTGACCTTGTAGCGTCTGCGCCATGACCGAGCAGAAGCGCCTGGAACCGGGCGATCAGGCCCCGGCGTTCACGCTGCCCGACAGCGAGGGGAAGCCCGTCTCGCTCTCCGACTACCTCGGCCGCTCCGTGGTCGTCTACTTCTACCCGGCCGCGGGCACGCCGGGCTGCACCAAGCAGGCGTGCGACTTCCGCGACAGCCTCGGCGACCTCGCGTCGTCGGGCTACGACGTGGTCGGCATCTCGCCGGACAAGCCGGAGAAGCTCGCGAAGTTCGCCGCCGCCGAGGGCCTGAACTTCCCGCTGCTGTCGGACGTGGACCGCAAGGTGCTGGCCGAGTGGGGCGCGTACGGGGAGAAGCAGAACTACGGCCGGACGGTGCTGGGCGTGATCCGCTCGACGTTCCTGGTCGACCCCGAGGGCCGGATCAGGAAGGCCATGTACAACGTCCGCGCGACCGGCCACGTGGCCAAGCTGCTGCGCGAGCTGCCCGCCTGATCACCGGGCGGGGGGGGGGGGGGGGCGCGGGGGGGGGGGGGCGGCGGGGGGGGCGCCCCCCGCGGGCGCGGGGGCGCGCCGGGGGCCGCCCGCCCCCCCCCCCCGGGTCGGTCAGCCGGCCAGTCGGCGCAGGTGCGGCAGGAGCAGGCGCAGGGCCCGGCCGCGGTGGGAGAGGGCGTCCTTCTCGTCCGGGGACAGCTCGGCCGAGGTGACCTCGTGGCCCTCCGGGCGGAAGATCGGGTCGTAGCCGAAGCCGTTCTCGCCGGCCGGCTCGCGGGTGATCGTGCCGCGCCACTCGCCGCGCACCACGACGTCGTCCGCCGTGCCCGACACGAACGCGGCCGTGCAGACGAAGGCCGCGCCGCGCCGTTCGTCCGGGACGTCGCGGAGCTGGCCCAGCACCAGGTCCAGGTTGGCCTGGTCGTCGCCGTGCCGGCCGGACCACCGCGCCGACAGCACGCCCGGCATGCCGTTGAGCGCGTCGATGGCGATGCCGGAGTCGTCCGCGACCGAGGGCAGGCCGGTGGCGTTGAACGCGTCACGGGCCTTGGCCAGGGCGTTGCCCTCGAACGTCGGGTCGGTCTCCGGAGCCTCCGGGAACGGCGGCACGTCGTCCAGGCCCAGGACCTCGATGCCCTCCAGCCCTTCGGCCAGCAGGATGCGGCGCAGCTCGCCGAGCTTCTTCTTGTTGCGCGAGGCCAGCAGGAGCTTCACTTCTTCCTCGCCTTCGGCTCGGGCAGGACGCCGGGGTAGGGCAGGGCCAGCGCCTCGGCCTGGATGCGGTTGAGCTGGGCGCAGCCCTCCAGGGCCAGGTCGAGCATCTTGTCCAGCGTCGACCGGGCGAAGGTCGCGCCCTCGCCGGTGCCCTGCACCTCGATGAGCGTGCCGGCGTCCGTGGCGACGACGTTCATGTCGACCTCGGCGCGCGAGTCCTCCTCGTAGGGGAGGTCGAGGCGCACGCGGCCGTCCACGACGCCGACCGACACCGCCGACACGGCGCACGACAGCGGCTGGGGGTCGGCCAGGCGGTTCGCCGCGCCCAGCCAGGTGACGGCGTCGGCCAGGGCGACGTACGCGCCGGTGATGGCGGCGGTGCGGGTGCCGCCGTCGGCCTGGATGACGTCGCAGTCGATCACGATCGTGTTCTCGCCGAGGGCGGCGAGGTCGATGCACGCGCGCAGGGATCGCCCGATCAGGCGGCTGATCTCGTGCGTGCGACCGCCGATCCGGCCTTTCACCGACTCGCGGTCACTGCGGGTGTGGGTGGCGGAGGGGAGCATCGCGTATTCGGCGGTCACCCAGCCGAGACCGGAGCCGGACCGCCACCGCGGCACGCCCTCGGTCACGCTGGCCGCGCACAGCACCCGCGTGTTGCCGAACTCGATCAGGACCGACCCGGCGGGCCACTGCTGGAAGCCGCGGGTGATCCGGATGTCGCGCAGTACGTCGTCGTTCCTGCCATCGGTCCTCAGCACGGCACTACCCTATGTCGCTGAACCCGGGGGCAACCCACCGGCGTAGGGAGAGGCATGGCACTCGCGAACGACCTGGTGACGATCTTCGGTCTCCCCGCGCACCCGTTGCTGGTCCACGCGGTGGTGGTGCTCCTGCCGCTGGCGTCGGTCGGCGCGGCGGCGCTCGCCGTGGTGCCGCGGTGGCGGCAGCGGTACGCGTGGCCGCTGCTGGGCGTGACGCTGCTGGGCGTCGGCTCGGTGCCGTTGGCGCAGTGGGCGGGTGACCAGCTGTACGCCCGGATGGCGTCGCTGGACAACCCGTTGATCGCGCGGCACGCCGACCTGGGCAACGACCTGCTGCCGTTCGCGCTCGGGTTCGGGGTGGTGGTCGTGGCGCTGCTGGTCGCCGGCCGCCTGGCCGACCGCGAACGCGCCGCCGCCGCGGACGACCCCGCCGTGCCGCAGACGTGGCGCCGGATCGCCGTCGTCGTGGCGGTCCTGGTGATCGCCGCCGGCGCCGCCGCCACCGTCCAGACCGTCCGCATCGGCCACAGCGGCTCCACCGCCGTCTGGACCGGCATCGCCACCTGACCCCCGCGTGTCCTACCTCCAAAACGCGAGTGTCCTACGTTCGGAACGCGAGAGTCCTACGTTCAGGCACCCCGAGTTGAGCGTTCAGAACAAGATCCACTGTTCTGAGCGTTGAATTCGGGTGTTCTGAGCGTTGGACTCTCGCGTTCTGGACGTAGGACACACGCGACCTGGACGTAGGACACGCGCGTTCTGGAGGTTGGACTCACGAGGGGGTGGGGAGGTGGAGAGGGGTGGTGGGGAAGGACTTCAGGGTGCGGGTCACGGTGCACAGCTGGTCGATCGCGCGGCGGACGGCGGCTTCCAGGGCCGCGCGGTCCTCGGCGCTCAGCTGCGAGACGTCGTAGTCCACGGTGACCGGCACGCTCGTCAGCTCGTGCCCCGTCACCGAACGGACGTCGTCCGCACGCGCCACCAGGTCGCCGTCCACCCGGCGGGTGATCAGCGTCTCCGCCGTCACGACCGCGCACCCCGCCGCCGCCGCGAGCAGCAGCTCCACCGGCGAGAACGACCCCTCGGCCCCCTTGCGGCCGACGCGCACCGACGCGCCCCGGTCGTTCGTGGCCACGAACTCGTGCTGACCGACCCGACGCACCTCGACGTTCGACACCCGATCGACGTTAGTCGATCCGATCCTCCGTGGCCGCTGCGATCTTGCGCACGTAGTCGAGGTCGCCGCAGTTGTCGTCCAACCGGCTCTGCCGGATCTCGGCGAACAGCCGACCCAGCTCCTCCCGCCGCTCGTCGGGCACCTCCGACCGCGCGTCGTTGAGGATCGTGCGCTCCTCCTCGTCCACGTGGTGGTTGAGCGCCTGGACCAACTCCTCCAGCTTGTCCTCCCACTCCTCGGACGCGGTGTCGCCCACCTCCATCAACGCCAGCAGCGCCTGGTGGCCCTCGGCGTGCTCCTCGGCCCCGTGGTCGACCTCGTCGTTGTCGACCTCCTTGTACCGCTTGAGCGCCGGGTACACCTCGGACTCCTCGGCCTCGGCGTGCGCCACGAGCAGCGCCGCCAGCTCGCTCAACAACGTCGCCCGGTCCGACTCGCGGTCGCGCAACGCGCGGAACAGCTCCTCGAACTTGCGGTGGTCCGCCAGGATCAGCTCGACGACATCAGTTGCCATGGCCGCCGATTACCCGGACGTCCGACTCGTCAACCACGTACGCGTCGCCCTGGGCGACCGCGTCCACCGGACCGCGGAACTGCCCCCGGGCCTCGGCCAGCACGGCGTCCCGGTCGGTCCACGGCGCGATGTGCGTGAGCAGCAACCGCCCGACCCCGGCCTCGGCCGCCACCCGCCCCGCCTGCACGCCCGACAGGTGCCTGCCCGCCGGCCGGTCCTCGGAGTGCGTCCACGTCGCCTCGGACAGCAGCACGTCCGCGTCCCGCGCTAAGTCGAGTAACGCGTCGCACGGCCCCGTGTCGCCCGTGTAGGCCAACGTCGCGGTCCTCGTGGCGATCCGGAACCCGTACGCCTCGCCGGGGTGGTCCACCCGCACCGCGGTGATCTCGAACGGCCCGATCCGGGTCACCGCGTGGTCGACGAACGCGTGGAACTCGAACACGTCGGTCAGGTCGGTGGTCAGCAGTTCGTCGGCCGTCTCCGCGTACGCGCGGGCGAACCGGTCCGCCGTCTCGGCCGGTCCGTGCACGGGCAGCCGCCGTGCGCGCGTGTCGTGGGGCGGGTGGGTGTGGTAGCGGCGGATGACGGCGAGCGTGGTGAAGTCCGCGCAGTGGTCCGGGTGCAGGTGCGAGAACAGCAGTGCGTCCAACGAGAACACGTCGTGACGCGCCTGCAGCGACGCCAGCACGCCGCTGCCCAGTTCGACCGCGAGGCGGCAGCCGTCCGCCTCGACGAGGTAGCCGGAGGCGGGTCCGTGCGGTCCCGGCAGGCTGCCCGAGCAGCCGAGGATGGTCAACAGCACCCGTGGAGCGTGCCAGGTCAGCCGTGGGCTTGGAAGGACGCCCTTTCCAACCCGGGCAGAAACCTGCGAGCGAGCCGGGCGAACGGCTCCACCGGACCGGTGCAGCTGAACCGCTGGTCGGGGTCGCCGTCGCGGAAGAGATCACGTTCCGTGAGCACGCGCATGACGTCCTTCACGGTCTCCTCGGCGCTGGAGACCAGCGTCACCCCGTCGCCCATGACGATCTGGAGCACGCCGGTGAGCAGCGGGTAGTGCGTGCAGCCGAGGACGAGCGTGTCCACCTCGGCGCGTTGCAGCGGCTCCAGGTACGCCTGCGCGAGGCCGAGCACCTGGCGGCCGGACGTGGTGCCGCGCTCCACGAAGTCCACGAACCTCGGGCACGCGACCGCCGTGACGTGGACGTCGCGCGCGGCGGCGAACGCGTCCTGGTACGCGCCGGACCCGATGGTGCCCACCGTGCCGATCACGCCGACCCGTCCGGTGCGGGTGGTGGCGACCGCGCGGCGCACGGCGGGGAGCACCACCTCGACCACCGGGATGTCGTAACGCTCGCGCGCGTCCCGCAGGCACGCCGCGGACGCCGTGTTGCACGCGATGACCAGCAGCTTCGCCCCGTCGGCGACGAGCCGGTCCATCACCTCGAGCGCGTACTCGCGCGCCCGCGCGATGGGCAGCGGGCCGTACGGGCAGTGCGCGGTGTCGCCGACGTACCTGATCCGCTCGCCGGGCAGCTGGTCCATGATCGCCCGCGCGACGGTCAGCCCGCCGACGCCGGAGTCGAAGATCGCGATGGGCGAATCGGCGGTGACGGTCACGCGCCGAGCGTAGCCGGGGCGTTCCGGCGGGCGTCCCGGGCGACGCCCCACGCGGCCAGCACGCCGCCCAGCGCGCCGAACAGGTGACCTTCCCAGGAGATGCCCGGCTGGCCCGGCAGCACGCCCCACAGCGCCGCGCCGTAGATCGCGAAGACCACCACGGCCAGCGCGATCTGGAGCACGCTGCGGGCGAAGACGCCGCGCACGAGCAGGAACACCAGGAACCCGAAGACGAGCCCGGACGCGCCGATGTGGCTGCCGGGCGAGCCGAAGACCCACACCCCGAGGCCGCTGGTGAGCCAGATGACCGCGGTGATCTGGAGGAACTGCTTGATGCCGCCGGAGGTGGCCAGGTAGCCGAGCACGAGCAGCGGCACCGCGTTGCCGGTCAGGTGGGTCCAGTCGCCGTGCAGCAGCGGGAACCACAGGATGTTGTCCCACTCGCCGAAGTCGCGCGGGATCACGCCGTCGTCGTCCAGCCGCCCGCCGAGGGCGGTGTCGACCACCTCGACGACGTAGAGCAGGCCGACGAAGCCGAGCACGACGACGGCCGACAGCACGGGCCGGGGCGGCACGACGCGCTTCGACAGCGGCTTGGCCGGTTTGGGCGCGGCGACCACCGACCGGGGCGTCGGCGGCGTGAAGGGGCCGGTGGGGTCCACGCCACCAGGCTACGCGCGCACGACGGGCGCGGGCGGCGACTTCGCCGTCCTCGGGTCGGCGTTGCGGGCGTGACCGTAGGCTGTGCCGGTGTCGATCGAAGTGGCCGTGCGGGCCGAGGCGCAGCTGGGCGAAGGCCCCACGTGGGACCACGCCAGCGGGACGCTGCTCTGGGTGGACATCCTCGGCAGCGAGGTGCACCGGTACAACCCCTCGCGCGACGACGACGCCGTCCTGGAGGTGCCGCAGCACGTGGGCGCGGCCAAGCCCCGGTCCGGCGGCGGCATCGTGGTCAACCTGCGCGACGGCGTGGCGCTGATCGACCGGGACGGGACCAAGACCTGGCTCGTCTACTGGGCGCGGGACGGCGTGCGCGGCAACGACGCCGCGGTCGACCCGGCCGGGCGGCTGTGGGCGGGCACGATGCGCTACGACGAGGAGCCCGGCGGCTGGCTCGCGCGCGTGGAGCCCAACGGCGACGCGAAGGTCGTGCTGGACAAGGTGAGCGTGAGCAACGGCGTCGGCTGGAGCCCCGACGCGAAGCTCATGTACTACATCGACTCGGCGGACCGGCGCGTCGACGTCCTGGACTACGACCGCGAGACCGGCGCGGCGACGAACCGGCGTCCGCTGGTGGAGGTGACGCGCGGGCTGCCCGACGGCCTGACCGTGGACAGCTCCGGCGCGGTCTGGGTCGCGCTGTGGGGCGGTGCGGCGTTGCACCGGTACACGCCGGACGGCGTGCTGGACCGCGAGGTCGAGCTGCCGGTGGGCCAGCCGACGTCGTGCTGCTTCGGCGGCCCGGACTTCACCGACCTGTACGTGACGACCGCGCGCGTCGGGCTCAGCGGTGACGCGGTGAGCGAGCTGGCCGGGTCGGTGCTGGTGCTGCCGGGCGTGGGCGAAGGGCTGCCGGCCACCGCGTTCGCGGGTTAGAGGGCGTAGACCGCGCCGGGCACGGCCAGCGTGACGGGGCCCGAGAACGACTCGGTCGCGTCCCGGAGCACGCCGTCGTGGTCCGACCACGGCAGGACGTGGGTCAGCACCAGCCGGCCGACGCCCGCGGACGCGGCCACCTCGCCCGCCTCCCGCCCGCTCATGTGCAGGTAGTTGGCGCGGCCCGCCTGCTCCCGCCACGCGGCGTCGGCCAGCAGCAGGTCCGCCCCGTCGGCCAGGCGGACCAGCTCCGGGCACGGCACCGTGTCGCCGGAGAACACCAGGGACACGCCGTCGTGGGTGAGGCGGAACCCGTACGCCTCGCAGATGTGGCGCATGGCGGCGACCTCCACCTCCACCGGCCCGACCGCGTACCGGCCGGGCGCGAGCGGCACGAAGTCGTAGGTGTCGGTCAGGTCGGTCGTGGCCAGCTCGGCCCGGTCGGCGGCGTGCGCGGCGGCGAGGCGGGACGGCGCGTGCGCCGGCGCGAACACCGGCAGCCGGCGTTCGGTGACGTCGTAGGGCGGCTCGGGGTGCTCGCGCCGGTGGACGGTGAGCGAGCTGAAGTCGGCGCAGTGGTCGAGGTGCAGGTGCGACAGCAGCACGGCGTCGAGGTCGAACGGGTCGCAGTGCCGCGTGAGCGGGTCGAACACGCCGCTGCCCAGCTCCACCAGGATCCGGGCGCCGCCCGCCTCCACCAGGTACCCGGAGGTCGGCAGATCAGGCCCCGGCGCGCTGCCCGAACACCCCAGAACCGTCAATTGCATGGCCCGAACGATAGCAGCACCCGAGCCGGCAAAAATGCGGAACACCGCGCTCGCCGGCCCTTTAATTCGGCCGCCGCACAGGTTCACTCGATCGCGTCAACCGAGGTGACAAGCCTGTCCCGTTCCTGCGGACCTCCGAAGCGAATTCGGTAACGCGACAATTCCCGCGCGCGACCGAAAACAGTTCGCCGAGCCCGGCGGACAATTGCTTGGGACAACCAACCCGACGATTTCGGCGACACCCCGCCGCAGCGAATCGAAAGGTTTCGGGCAAAGCGGACGCCGCCAAACGGGCGCATGACGCGTTGCCGCAGCTCATCCGGCCATTTGAGACTCGCAACTTTTGCGAAACTCATTGTCCGCGACCGGCCGGCGACACATAGTGACGACAACTCTCGCCGTGATCCTCAAGGAGGAGGAAATGGTCTTGAGATCCCTGCTGGCGGTGGCGCTGCTGCTGTGCGCGCCGCTGCTGTCCGCCAACGCGGCGAACGCCGCCGCGCCCGCCGCGAAAGCCGGCCCGGTCGCGCTCGCCTGCACCGGGTACGTCGCGTTGACCTACGACGACGGCCCCAACGCGCAGTTCACCCGCCCGTTGCTGAGCGCGTTGCGCTCGGCGGGCGCGCGGGCCACGTTCTTCGACCTCGGCTCGCGCGTCCAGCAGCAGCCGGGGCTCACCCGCGAGGTCGTGCAGGCGGGCATGTGGGTCGGCAACCACTCGTGGTCGCACCCCTACCTGACGAACCTGGGCGCGGCGGCCGTGGCCAAGGAGCTGGCCGACACCCAGAACGCGATCCGCAACGCCACCGGGCAGACGCCCACGCTGTTCCGCCCGCCCTACGGCGCCACGAACGCCACGGTGCAGAACGAGGCCCGCAAGCTCGGCCTGACCCAGGTCATCTGGTCGGTCGACACGCAGGACTGGAACGGCGCGTCGACCGACGCCATCGTGCGCGCGGCGACCGGCGCGAACGCCGGCGGCATCGTGCTCATGCACGCGAGCTACCAGAACACGGTCAACGCGGTGCCGCGGATCGTGCAGGGCCTGGCGGCCAAGAACCTGTGCCCCGGCCGCATCGACAGCAGCGGACGGGTGGTGGCGCCGTGAAGGCCCTCGGCGCGATCGTGACCTCCCTGGCCGCGGCGGCGGCCTTCGCGCTGGCCTTCGTGGTCGCGCCGCCGGCGTCGGCCGCGACGCTCACCGAGGTCACCAACTTCGGCACGAACCCCACCAACCTGCGCATGCACCTGTACGTGCCGGACCGCGTCCAGCCGCGGCCCGGTGTGCTGCTGGCCGTGCACTACTGCACCGGCTCGGGCCCGGCGTTCTACTCCGGCACGGAGTACGCCCGGCTCGCCGACCAGTACGGCTTCATCGTGATCTACCCGTCGGCGACCCGCAGCGGCCAGTGCTTCGACGTGTCGAGCCCGCAGGCGCTGCGCCGCGACGGCGGCAGCGACCCGGTCGGCCTGATGTCCATGGTCCGGTACGTGCTCCAGCGCTACAACGGCGACACCGGCCGGGTGTTCGTCACCGGCGTCTCGTCCGGCGCGATGACCACGAACGTCATGCTGGCCAACTACCCGGACGTGTTCGCCGCGGGCGCGCCGTTCGCGGGCGTGCCCGCCGGCTGCTTCGCCACCACCGACGGGTCGAGCTGGAACAGCGCGTGCGCCAACGGCCAGGTGCTGCGGACGCCGCAGGAGTGGGGCAACATCGCGCGCGGCATGTACCCGGGCTACAGCGGTCCCCGGCCGCGCGTGCAGATCTGGCACGGCACCGCGGACGACACGCTGCGGTACCCGAACTTCGGCGAGACGATCGACCAGTGGACCAACGTGCACGGCCTGTCCACCACGCCGACGTCCACCGACAGCCCGCAGTCCGGCTGGACCCGCACCCGGTACGGCACCCAGGTCGAGGCGTACTCGCTCCAGGGCACCGGTCACAACGTGCTGGCCCCGGGCATGGCGTTGCGCGTCATCCAGTTCTTCGGGCTCGACCGCAACCCCGACACGACGACCAGCACCACAACGACCACCACCACGACAACGACAACTACGACCACCACCACCACGACCACGACCAGCAACCCGCCGGTCGGCGCGTGCCGGATCAACTACACGGTCAACAGCTGGAACACCGGCCTGACCGCGAGCATCACCATCACCAACACCGGGACCAGCCCGATCAACGGCTGGCAGCTCTCGTTCACCCTGCCCGGCGGGCAGACCATCACCAGCGGGTGGAACGCGAGCTACTCGCCCACCAGCGGCGCGGTCACGGCGCGCAACGTGTCCTACAACGGCACCCTCAACCCCGGCGGGTCGGCCGGGATCGGGTTCCAGGCCACGCACAGCGGCGACACCGGCAAGCCGTCGTCGTTCACGCTGAACGGCCTCGCCTGCACGATCGGCTGAGCGCAGCAAGAAGGGGGGGGGGCGCGGGGGGCGGGCCCCCCGTCCGCGTCACCGGGCGAGGTGCGCGAGCACGGCCCACCCGAACGACCCCGGCGACCCGACCCACGGCACGTGGCCCGCGCCGGGCAGCACGACCCGCGCCACGTCCGGCAGCGCGTCGGCGAGCGGGTCCACCGCCCGGCGGGGCCGCGGGTCCGCCGCGCCGTCCACGATCAGCGTCGGCACGGCCAGGTCCCGGCAGCGGGCCACCAGCTCCGCCTCCCACGGCCCGGCGTCGGCCTCCTCCGTCACGCCGAACCGCGGCGCGGCCGGCTCCTCGGAGCGCCGCCGGGCCGGCACCGGGCCGGCCAAGTCCGCGCCCCACCGCCGGGTCGCGCCCTCCCGCACCACCCCGTCGGCCGCGGGCTCGTCGCCCGGTCCGGCGGCGCCGGCGCGCGGGCGCCCGTCATGCCCGAGGCCCGCGCCGGAGACGTAGACCACGACGAGACCCGGTCCGGGTGGTCCAGCGCGTAGCGCAGCGCCACCTCCGCGCCCCGCGAGTGGCCCAGCAGCGCCGTCCGCGCCAGTCCGAAGTGGACCAGGACCGCGTCGAGGTCGGCCAAGGCGTGGGCCGTGGTGTACGGCTCCCCGCGCTCGGACCGGCCCCAGCGGATCACCCGCACCCGGTTGGCCAGCAGCTCGGCGAGCCCGTCGAACACGTCCCACGGCCCGGGCTCGCCGTGGCACAGCACCAGCGGCTCCCCGCGCCCCAGCTCGGCCGCCCACACCACGCGGCCGTCGCCCGAGATGACCTTGTGCTCGTCCATGCGGACCAGTGTCGGCCAACCCCGCGCCGGATGGCACCGGTCGGACCGGGCGAGTCGACGCCGGCGATCTCCCAGGGCACGCCCGGAAGACCGCGCACGCCGTCCACGTTCACAGTTGGGGTCACGGCCCGCTGGACCGGTCGGTTCAGATCCTTGACCCGGATGACGTTGCCGATTATGGTCTAGACCACGTCGCGTTGCGTGACGGACCGTCCCCGGTTCGTCACCCACCGCGTGTTCCGGCCGCCGCGGAAATGGACCCTGCCTGGGAGACCTCCGGGTCTCCTCCGAAGGAGCTGGACACATGAGCCTGAAACGCAAGCTCGCGGTGGCGCTGGCCGCCGTGGGCATCACCCCGTTCTTCGTCGTGATGTCGGCGGGGACGGCGAGCGCGCACGGCTACATCTCGTCGCCGCCCAGCCGGCAGGCGATGTGCGCGCAGGGCCGGGTCTCGAACTGCGGGCCCATCGTCTACGAGCCGCAGAGCGTGGAAGGGCCCAAGGGCCAGTACAACTGCCACGCCGGGTTGAGCCAGTTCGCCCAGCTCAACGACGACAGCAAGGCGTGGCCCGCCACGTCGGTCGGCAACAACGTGACGTTCAACTGGACGCTCACGGCCCGGCACGCCACCACCACGTGGCAGTACTTCGTCGGCGGCACCAAGATCGCCGAGTTCAACGACGGCGGCCGGCAGCCCGCGGCCACCGTGACGCACAACGTGAGCCTCGGCGGTCGCACCGGCCGGATCAAGCTGCTGGCCGTCTGGAACATCGCCGACACGCCCATGGCGTTCTACTCGTGCGTCGACCTCCAGGTCGGCTCCGGTGGCGGCACGCCGACCACCACGACCACGCCGCCGACCACCACCACGCGGCCCACGACGACCACGACCGCGCCCCCGGTGGGCGGCACGTGGGCGCCCAACACCGCGTACTCGGTCGGCTCGCAGGTGACCTACGGCGGGGTGAGCTACCGGTGCATCCAGGCCCACACGTCCCTCGTGGGCTGGGAGCCGCCGAACACCGCGTCCCTGTGGCAGCGGCTCTGACCCGCTGACGCGGTCCGACAGGAAGCGGCCCGGGCCGCGCCGCCCCCGGCCGGCGGGGGCGGGGGGGGCCCCCCGCCCGGGTCGACGGCTACGACGTC
>NZ_JBHYXZ010000105.1:0-4831 GCF_042752395.1 Actinosynnema sp. NPDC059335
GTAGGACTCACGCGCGTGTCCTACGTTCGGAACGCGCGTGTCCTACGTTCGGAACGGGTGAGGTGAACGTTCGGGTCAGAGCAGCCAGGCCACGGCGGCGCCCACGGCCACCAGGGCGAGGACGAGCAGCAGGACCGCCAGGCCCCGCGCCGTCTTCCACGTGCTGTAGACGCCGCCGCCCAGGAACCCCGCCAACGCCAGCAGGCCGAGGACCACGTACTCCTTCGGCATCTACAGGACGCCCTTGGTCGACGGCACGCCGCCGACGCGCGGGTCCGGCTCGACCGCCGCGCGCAGCGCCCGCGCGATCGCCTTGAACTGCGCCTCGGTGATGTGGTGCGGGTCGCGCCCGTACTCCACCCGCACGTGCAGCGCGATCCCCGCGTGGAACGCCAGCGAGTCGAACACGTGCCGGTTCAGCACGAACGGGTAGTTGCCGCCGATCGTGAAGGCGTTGAACTGCTCCGGCTCGCCCACGTGCACGCAGTACGGCCGCCCGGACACGTCCACCGCCGCGTGCGCCAGCGTCTCGTCCATCGGGATCCACGCGTCGCCGAACCGGCGGATGCCCGCCTTGTCGCCCAACGCCTCCCGCAACGCCTGCCCGAGCACGATCGCCACGTCCTCCACGGTGTGGTGCGCGTCGATCTCCACGTCGCCGGTCGCCCGGACGACCAGGTCGAACGACCCGTGCACGCCCAGCGCGGTCAGCATGTGGTCGTAGAACGGCACCCCCGTCGCGATCTCGACCTTGCCGGTGCCGTCGAGGTCCACCTCGACGTGCACCGAAGACTCCCTGGTGGTCCGCTCCACCTTGCCGACCCGGCTCACCGGCCAACCTCCTTGCTCGCCGCGAGGAACGCGTCGTTCTCCTCCGGGGTCCCGACCGTCACCCGCAGGTGCCCGACGATGCCGACGTCCCTGATCAGCACGCCCCGTTCCAGGTAGGACCGCCACGTGGCGCGCGTGTCCTCGAACCAGCCGAACAGCACGAAGTTCGCGTCGCTCGGCACCACCGAGAAGCCCAGGCCCGACAGCGAGTCGACCACCCGGTCCCGCTCGGCGGCCAGCCGGGCCACCGAGCCCAGCGTCTCGGCCGCGTGCCGCAGCGACGCCCGCGCCGCGGCCTGCGTCAACGCCGACAGGTGGTACGGCAGCCGCACGAGCTGCAACGCGTCCACCACGGCGGGCGCGGCGGCGAGGTAGCCGAGCCGGCCGCCGGCGAAGGCGAACGCCTTGCTCATGGTCCGGCTGACGATCAGCTTCGCCGGGTGGTCCGCCAGCAGCGCGACCGCGCTCGGCCGCGACGAGAACTCCGCGTACGCCTCGTCCACCACGACCACGCCCGGCGACGCCTCGATCAGCACGCGCAGGTCGTCCAGCGGCAGGCTCTGCCCGGTCGGGTTGTTCGGGCTGGTCACGAACACCACGTCGGGCGCGCGTTCGGCGACGATCCCCGCCGCCCGGTCCACGTCCAGCGAGAAGTCCTCGCGGCGCGGCGTGGGCGCCCACTCGGTGCGGGTGCCCGCCGCGATGATCGGGTGCATCGAGTACGACGGCTCGAAGCCCAGCGCCGTCCGGCCGGGCCCGCCGAACGCCTGGAGGATCTGCTGGAGCACCTCGTTCGAGCCGTTCGCGGCCCACACGTTCGCCGAGGTCAGCGGCACGCCCGTGGCCGAGGCCAGGTAGCCCGCCAGGTCCTCGCGCAACGCCACCGCGTCCCGGTCCGGGTAGCGGTGCAGCTCGCCCGCGATCGCCGCCACCTCCCGCACCACGTCCTCCACCAGGGCGGGCGTGGGCGGGTACGGGTTCTCGTTCGTGTTCAGCCGCACGGGCACGTCGAGCTGCGGCGCGCCGTACGGCGTGCGCCCGCGCAGGTCCTCGCGCAGGGGGAGGTCGACCAGCTCGACCTCGGCGCCGATCGGCCTCATCCGCGGAACCTCGCCGTGACCGCCTCGCCGTGCGCGGGCAGGTCCTCGGCGTTCGCCAGCGCCACGACGTGCGACGCCACCTCGCGCAACGCGTCCTCGCTGTAGTCGATCACGTGGATGCCGCGCAGGAACGTCTGCACCGACAGCCCCGACGAGTGCCGCGCGCACCCGCCGGTGGGCAGCACGTGGTTGGAGCCCGCGCAGTAGTCGCCCAGCGACACCGGCGAGTGCGGCCCGACGAAGACCGCGCCGGCCGCGCGCACGCGGGAGGCGACCTCGCGGGCGTCGGCGGTCTGGATCTCCAGGTGCTCGGCGGCGTACACGTCCACCACCCGCAGCCCGTCGGCGAGGTCGGACACCAGCACGGTGCCGGACTGCTTGCCGGTCAACGCCGTCCGCACCCGCTCGGCGTGCTTGGTGGCGGCGGTCCGGCGCTCCAGCTCGGCGTCCACGGCGTCCGCCAGCTCCTCGGACGTGGTCACGAGCACGCTCGCGGCGAGCGTGTCGTGCTCGGCCTGGCTGATCAGGTCGGCGGCCACGTGCACCGGGTCGGCCGTCCCGTCGGCCAGGATCGCGATCTCGGTCGGCCCGGCCTCGGAGTCGATGCCGATCAGGCCGCGCAGCAGCCGCTTGGCCGCGGTCAGGTAGATGTTGCCCGGACCGGTCACCAGGTCCACCGGCTCCAGGGCGCGGCCGTCGGTGTCCGTGCCGCCGTAGGCCAGCAGCGCGACCGCGAGCGCGCCGCCCACGGCCCACACCTCGGTCACGCCCAGCAGCGCGGCGGCGGCCAGGATCGCCGGGTGCGGCAGGCCGCCGAACTCCTCCTGCGGCGGCGAGCAGACGACCAGCGACTCGACGCCCGCGATCTGCGCCGGCACCACGTTCATGACCACGCTGGACGGGTAGACGGCCAGGCCGCCGGGGGCGTACAGGCCGACGCGGGCCACCGGCACCCAGCGCTCGGTGACCGTGCCGCCGGGCACGACCTGCGTGGTCGTGTCGACCCGGCGCTGGTCGGCGTGCACCTTGCGGGCCCGCGCGATCGACTCCTCCAGCGCCGCGCGCACGGCCGGGTCCAGCTCGGCCAGGGCGCGCTCCAGCTCGGCGGCGGGCACGCGGACGGACGCGGGGCGGACCTTGTCGAACTTCTCGCCGTGCTCCAGCACGGCCTCGACGCCCCGGGCGCGCACGTCCTCGACGAGCGGGCGGACGTGATGCAGCACCGCGTCCACGTCGACCTCGGCGCGCGGCAGCGCGGCGCGCAGTTCGGCGGCGGACGGAACCCGACCTCGCAGGTCGATGCGGCTGAGCATGCCCCCAAGGGTAAGCGGTCGCCAATTCCGTCAACTGTCACCCCGCACCCGGGCGGTGAACCCGACAAACGGGGGCTACCTCGGATTGTGAACGTCGGGCCACGCTGTGTGAGCTTTCTGTTGGGTAACACCCATCTCCGTCGCAAACCCTGCTGATGATGGAGGCTTGATGTTCACCAAGCGGCGCGGCCTCGTGGCCGCCGCGCTGGTCGCGAGCGTGGCCCTGGTGCTCCCCGCGCACCCCGGGTCGGCGCAACCGGCGACCTCGCACTCCCCCGAGCGGTCCGTCTTCGAGGTCACCGCGCCGACCCCGGAGGCGCGGACCAAGGTCGCCCGGACCGGGGTCGACGTGCTCGGGCAGAACGGCGACACGCTCACCGTGATCGCCGAACCCCGCCAGCAGTGGCTGCTGCGCGCCACCGGGCTCCCGATGCGGAACACCGGCGACGCCGACGCCCAGCTCGCGGGCCTGGGCAAGGCGGACTTCGCCGACCCGCAGCTCGGCACGCTGGACTTCCCGTCCGGCTACACCGGCTACCACAACTACGCCGAGATGGTCGCCGAGCTGAACCAGACGGTCAGCGACCACCCGAACCTCGTCACGCTGCGCAGCATCGGCAAGTCGTACCAGAACCGCGACCTGTGGATGATCAAGATCAGCGACAACCCGACGGTCGACGAGGCCGAGCCCGAGGTGCTGTTCACCTGCAACCAGCACGCGCGCGAGCACCTGACCGTGGAGATGTGCCTGCACATCATCAAGCGGTACACGGACAACTACGCGTCCAACTCGGCGATCAAGAGCACCGTCGACAGCCGGGAGATCTGGGTCATCCCCAGCGTCAACCCGGACGGCGCGGAGTACGACATCGCGACCGGCTCGTTCCGGGCGTGGCGCAAGAACCGGCAGCCGAACTCCACCTCCACCGGCACCGACCCCAACCGCAACTGGGGCTACCAGTGGGGCTGCTGCGGCGGTTCCAGCGGCAGCGGGTCGAGCGAGACCTACCGCGGCCCGTCGGCGTTCTCCGCGCCGGAGACCGCCCGCGTCCGGGACTTCGTCGGCACCCGCGTGGTCGGCGGCGTGCAGCAGATCAAGTCGCACATCGACTGGCACACGTTCTCGGAGCTGATCCTGTGGCCGTACGGCTACACCTACAACGACACCGCCGCGGGCCTGGACGCCACCCAGGCCAACGTGTTCCAGACCATGGGCCGGCGGATGGCGGCGCTGAACGGCTACACGCCGCAGCAGGCCAGCGACCTCTACATCACCGACGGCAGCGTCGACGACTGGATGTGGGCGGAGCACAAGATCTGGAGCTACACGTTCGAGATGTACCCGGCGTCGGCGAGCGGCACCAGCGGCTTCTACCCGCGCGACACGGTGATCGCCACGCAGACCTCGCGCAACGACTCGGCCGTGCAGCTGTTCCTCGACTACTCCGACTGCGTCCCGCGCATCACCGGGCGCACCTGCTGACGGCCGCCACGGCCTGATCGACCTGCGCGGGCTCGACGAAGTAGTGCGGTGACGCCCTCACCACCTCCGCGAGCGCGTGCTCGGCGGCCACCGGGCGCTCCAGC
>NZ_JBHYXZ010000105.1:4841-22709 GCF_042752395.1 Actinosynnema sp. NPDC059335
CGCCCCCCCCTCCCGCGCGCGCAGCTGCCGCGCCCGCCCCCGGCCGGTGCCCCGCGGGGGGGGACCCCGACTTTGGGGGGGGCCCCCCCCCCCCCCGCGGCCCCCCCGCGCCGGGTCATGTGTCATCCCAGGCTGGAGGTGAACTTGGCGAGCGCGCTCGCCAAGGTCGTGTCGAGCACCTCGACGACGTTCTCCCACTGGTCGTCGGGCGAGTGGGTCCAGGTCCAGGTCACGGTTTCGGTCGGCGACGACTCGACGATCGGGTCAGCCACCGACGAGCCCTCCTCGCTGCTGTCGGAAGTCAACATTTCGGCGTAGACGGTCAGCGTCAGCACGCCGGTCTCACCGATACCCGTCTTCTGCAGGAAAACCAGGTAGCGAAGCCGCTGGTCGAAAGCCACGAGGTGCAGACGGGTCCACCACACGCCTTCCCTGAGGTTGGCGTAGAAATCGACGCTTCGCGCGGCCCGGATCACCTGGCGTCGCCAATGACGTGCCTCCGGGCTCGGGGGTGCGGCGCTCGCGACAGTGGCTTTTGCATCGGTGTCGATGCCTTCACGCAGGAGCGCGCCGATCCTGTCCCTCATGCCCTCGAGCCAAGCGTTGATCTTCCGCTGGATCCCGTCGGCGAGTGCGGCGACCCTGGCGGACCGATCGACCGTTCCGCCGGCGGCACGCAGCTCCCGCAGTCGACCGATCCCCGCTTCGAGCACGGTCAGGGCGCCCCCGCCCTCGGCGAGCGCGTGCTCGGCGGCCACCGGGCGCTCCAGCTCACTGCGCAGGGCGCCGATCTCCAGTTCCGCGAAGAACCGCACCAGCGGCCGCAGGTCACCCTCGTTGGCCTGGTCCAAGCACCGCAGGTAGCGGGTGCGCTCCCGCCTGTCCACGACCAGCGGCGCCAGGTCGTGCTTGAGCAGGATGAGCAGCGTGAGGCACCGCGCAACACGACCGTTGCCGTCCTCGAACGGATGAATCCGGACGAAGCGGTGGTGCAACCACGACGCTTGGATGATCGGATCGCGATCGCCGTAGTCGTGGTACAGCTCGACCAACCGGTCCATCTGCGACGCCACCTGCTCGGGAGGGGTGTACTCGAGCAGTGACCCATCCGGTCGAGTCACGTGGTTGACCTGCTGCTTCCACTCACCGTGGTGCAGAGTCGCCTGGAAGACCATGCCGGTCGGGCCCGTGGCGGTGTACGTCGACTGCCGCCTGGTGAGTGCGACGTGCAGCTCCTTGATGAGGGACACCGACAGGTCCCGCCCTTCACGGGCGGACTGGACCAGGAATTCCAGGGTTTCGTACTGGGACCGGACGACTTCGAGCACGTCCTCGTTGACGGAACCGTCACCCGCGCGGGCAACCGCGTCAGCCGTCAGCCCTTCCGCGACCAAGGCTTCCGTGACGCCCCAGTCGATGTCGTAAAGGCGCTCGATGATGCCCGTTTCAATGGCATGGCGGCGCAACGACCTCCGACGCGCCTCGTGGAATGCCTCGTCGTTGGCCGAAACAACGGATTTCCACGCACCTTGGATGGCCCGTACCGTGTCGAGCAGCGGCTGGAGGTCGCCGTTGAGCGTGGGAAGCGGTTCGACCTCAGTCCACGGCATGTCGGCCATCGTCACCGGCGGATGGTATCGCCGGTCAGGCGACTACCTTCACCGGGCGCACCTGCTGACGGCCGCCACGGCCTGATCGACCTGCGCGGGCTCGACGAAGTAGTGCGGTGACGCCCTCACCACCTCGGCGAGCCCGCGCCGGGTCATGTCCAGCAGCGTGGACGACGCCGTGCTGACGGTGACGGTGACGCCGTCGCGGGCCAGCCGGTCGCGCACCTCGGTCGCCGGCAGGCCGTCCACGGTGAACGTGACGATGCCCGACTTGCGCACGCCGGGGTCGCGCACCGTCACGCCGGGCAGCGCGGCCAGGCCCTCCCGCAGCCGCCGCGCGCGGTCGCCGACCTCCCGTTCGATCGCGTCCAGGCCCTTGGCCAGCGCGTACCGGACCGCCGCGATGAGGCCGAGCCGGTCGGCGACGCTCGACTCCCAGATCTCGTGCACCCGGGCGTCGTCGCGCAGCCGGATCTCGTCCGGCGCGACCCACTCGGCGCTGTGCAGGTCGACCAGCCGGGGCCGCAGACGGGCGGCGGCCTCGCGGCGCACGACCAGCACGCCCGTGCCGCGCGGACCGCGCAGCCACTTGCGCCCGGTGCCCGTGATCAGGTCCACGCCCAGCTCGTCGGCCCGCACCGGCAGCTGCCCGATCGACTGGCACGCGTCCAGCAGCACCAGCGCGCCCACCTCGTGCGCGACCTCGGCCACCTCGCGCGCCGGGTTCACCAGGCCGCTGTTCGTCGGCACGTGCACCAGGGAGACGAGCTTCACCCGCTCGTCCAGCATGTCCTGCAACGCGGTCACGTCCACCTGCCCGGACGGGTCCGACGGCACCGCCTCGGCGGTCGCGCCGACCTCGCGCGCCCGGTGCAGGATCGGGATCGCGGTGCCCGCGTACTCCGCCTCGCTGAACAGCACCCGGTCGCCCGCGGCCAGCGGCACCGCGTCGAACGCGGTCAGCCACGACCGGGTGGCGCTGTCGGTGAACGCGACCTCGTCCGGCGACGCGCCCAGCAGCTCGGCCACCACCGCGTAGCCCTCCCGCAGGTCGTCGGCCCGCTCCCGGGCGGCGACGTACCCGCCGACCTCGGCCTCCCGCCGCAGGTGGCCGATCACCTCGTCCAGCACCTCGCGCGGCGGCAGGGAGGACCCGGCGGAGTCGAGGAAGATCGTCACTGCGTCCCCTTAGGCTCGTGGATACCCCACTATCGCCAACGGAGTGCAAGAAGACCAGGGGTCAGCGGGGAGTCCACTTCTCCAGGTTCCACCACGGCCCCCAGGACAGCGCGCCGCGCTCGGCCGGGTCCACGACCTCCTGGTAGCCGTTCCAGTTCTCCCGCACCACGTACGTGTGCTGCACGGAGGCCAGCACGACCATGCCGGGCGCGGCCACGTACGCCCGCTGGAACTGCTTGTACGCCGCCGCCCGCTGCGCCGGGTCCAGCAGCGTGCGGCCGGTGTCGAGCGCGGCGTCCACCTGCGGGTTCGAGTAGCCCCACGGGTTCGGCGTGTGCAGCTGCCGGTAGGTCATCAGGTCCGGGTCGAACGGGGTGCCGCCGCCGTGCAGCGACGCGTCCGCGCCGAGCCGGGGCGTGATGGCGTCCGGGCTCAGCCCCGCGAGCTGCACGTCGATGCCGACCGCCTTGGCGTCCGCGGCGAACGCGGTGGCCAGGTCGGCCCGCACCACGTCGCCGATCGGGTACATCAGGGTGAACCGTGCGGGCACGCCGCCCCGCGCCCGCACGCCGTCCGCGCCGCGCACCCAGCCCGCCTGGTCGAGCAGCAGCTCCGCCTGCGCCTTGTCGTGGGAGAACCGGGCCCCGGTCTCGACGAACTCCGGCAGCGCCCCGGGCACCGGCGTGCTCGCCGGCTCGCCCTTGCCGCCGAGCAGGTTGTCGACCATGCCCTTGCGGTTGACCGCGTGGTTCAACGCCATCCGGATCGCCGCGTCGCCGGTCACCGGCCCGGTGGGCAGCGTGACCGCGCGCAGGTCGGCGGTGCGGTGCGTGATCACCCGCAGGCCGTTGGCGTTGCCGAACGACGCGGCCAGCCGGGGCGGCAGCTCGGTGCCGTCGAACTCGCCCGCCTGCATGCGCTGGGCGCGCGTGTTGTCGTCCGGCACGAACACCACGGTCAGCTTGCGGATCCCGGGCTCGCCGCCGAAGTAGGAGGCGTTGGCCTCCAGCACCATCCGGTCGCCCTTGCGCCACTCCACGAGCTTGTACGGGCCGGTGCCGACGGGCCGCACGTCGCGCAGCGGCACGTCGAACGCCTCGCTGGGCAGGATGCCGAGCACCAGCGTGTGCGGGAACGCCGCCCACGGCCTGGCCAACGTGAACCGCACGGTGCGCACGTCGAGCTGCTCGACCCCGGTCAGCTCCGCGTACGCGGCCCGTTCGGTCGAGCCGGACGCCGGGTCGAGCAGCGCCCGGTAGGTGGCCACCACGTCCTCGGGCCCGAACGACGTGCCGTCGGTGAACTTCACGTCCTCGCGCAGCGCCACGGTCCAGCTCAGCCCGTCCGCGGCGGGTTGGGGCGCGTCCGCCGCCAGCCGGGGCCGCACCGACCCGTCCGCGCGGTGGTCCACCAGCCCGTCGTAGAGCTTGGACACGCCCTCGCGGCCGTAGCCGAGCAGCGGGTTCAGCGTGGTCGGCTCGACCGGGTCGGCCAGCACGAGCGCGCTGTTGTCCGACGTGCCCTCGGCGCTGGGCGTCGTCGTGCCGGTGCAGCCCGCGGCGGCGAGGACGGCCGCGACGACGAGCGGGGGCAAGAGGGAGCGCACGGGACCCGACACTACCTAGAGTGGGCCGCATGCGTGTCGCCCTGTGCCAGATCAGCTCGTCCACCGACCCGGCGGCCAACCTCGACCTGGTGCGTTCGGAGACCGCGCGCGCGGCGGCCGGCGGCGCACGCCTGGTGGTGTTCCCGGAGGCCACGATGTGCCGGTTCGGCGTGCCCCTCGGGCCCGTGGCCGAGCCGCTGGACGGGCCGTGGGCGAGCGCCGTGCGCGACATCGCCGACGAGCACGGCGTGGTCGTGGTGGCGGGCATGTTCCGGCCCGCGCCCGACGGCCGCGTGACGAACACCCTGCTGGTCACGGGCGGCGGGCACCACGTCGGCTACGACAAGATCCACCTGTTCGACGCGTTCGGGTTCACCGAGTCCCGCACGGTCGCGCCCGGCGCCGCGCCGGTCGCGGTGACCGTCGACGGCGTCACGATCGGCCTCACCACCTGCTACGACGTGCGGTTCCCCGAACTGTTCCGGGAGCTGGCCGACCGCGGCGCGACGGCCGTGCTGGTGTGCGCGTCGTGGGGCGCGGGTCCGGGCAAGCGCGAGCAGTGGGAGCTGCTGGTGCGCGCCCGCGCGCTGGACTGCACGTCGTGGGTGCTGGCGTGCGGCCAGGCCGACCCCGGCGTGGACCACGGCGCGCCCACCGGCGTGGGCTACAGCACGGTCGCCACGCCGCTGGGCGCGGTGGTCGAGCAGCTGGCCGGCGAACCGGGTCTCATCCTGACCGAAGTGGACACGGAGAGTGTCACGCGCGCGAGGGAAACGTTGCCCGTCCTGGCGAATCGTCGTCTCTGAATCTCTTTCGGGGGGCGTTGCCTCACACGAACAGGTGGCGGCCGAATAGGTGGCGTCGGGCCGCGGGAAGCCTCCTCCGGGACGAAAAACGAGACCCGGAGGGGACACGGCCATGATCAACCAGGCCGAAGTGGACCGCCTGTACGACTGCGAAGTGATCGACGAGCACGGTGAGCGCATCGGCTCGGTGAAGCAGGTGTGGCTGGACGACCGGGACGGGCGCCCCATGTGGGCCTCCGTGCACACCGGGCTGTTCGGCCTCAAGGAGTCGTTCGTGCCGATCCAGGACGCGACCCTGGGCGACGGCGTCGTGACCGTGCACGTGGACAAGCAGCAGGTCAAGGACGCGCCCCGGATCGACGTGTCCGACGAGCACATGTCCGACCAGCAGCAGGACGAGCTGTACGCCTACTACGGCCTGATCCCGTCGCACCGCACCGGCGAGCACGACCGGCTCCCGGGCCGGGAGCGCACCGGGACCACCGGCCGCACCGAGACCAAGCCGATGTCCGGCACGGGCCGGACGGGTCAACCCGCCGGGGCGGCGGGCACGGGCCGGACGGGACCGCAGGGCGGTATGCCGCAGGGCGAAGCCACCCGGGCGGCGGACGCCGGCCGGACGGGGCCCCAGGGCGGCATGCCGCAGGGCGACGTGCGCGGCCGCGGCCGCCACGAGGCCCGCGAGGGCGGCGACTCCGTCACCCGCTACGAGGAGGACATCGAGGTCGGCACCCGCGACGTCGAGGCCGGCCGGGTGCGCCTGGTCAAGCACACGGTGACCGAGCAGCGGGACGTGAGCGTGCCGGTGACGCACGAGGAGGTGCGCGTGGTGCGCGAGCCCGCCGAGGGCGCGCCCACCGACCGCGCGTTCACCGACGAGGAGGCCGAGGTGACGCTGCGCCGGCAGGAGCCGGTGGTCGAGAAGAAGACCAAGCCGGTCGAGAAGGTCCGGCTCGACAAGCAGAGCGTCACCGAGGAGGAGCACGTCCGCGGCGAGGTGCGCAAGGAACGGGTGGACGTGGAGCGCGACGACCGGACCAGGCGGCGCGACTCCTGAACAGGGCGTGCCCGCGCCTGTGCCCCCGGCGCGGGCACGCTCCCGCTCAGCGCAGGTCCAGCCCCAGGTCGAGGGCCGGCGCGGAGTGCGTGAGCCCGCCCACGGCCAGGTAGTCCACGCCGGTTTCGGCGTAGGCCCTGGCCACGTCCAGCGTCAGCCCGCCGGACGCCTCCAGCGCGACACCGCCCGCCCGGCGCACCGCCTCCGCGCACTCGGCGGGGGTGAAGTTGTCCAGCAGGACCAGCTCCGCGCCTTCGGCCAGGGCCTCGTCGAGCTGGTCCAGCGAGTCGACCTCGACCTCGCACGCCAGGTGCGGCGCGTGGGCGCGCACGGCCGCCAGCGCGGCCCGCACCGAGCCCGCGGCGCGCACGTGGTTGTCCTTGATCAGCACCGCGTCGCCGAGGCCGAGCCGGTGGTTGACGCCACCGCCGCAGCGCACCGCGTACTTCTCCAGCAGCCGCAGGCCCGGCAGCGTCTTGCGGGAGTCGCGCACGCGGGCCTTGGTGCCCGCGACCTCGTCCACCCAGGCCGCGGTCAGGGTGGCCACGCCGGACAGGTGGCACAGCAGGTTCAACGCGGTCCGCTCGGCGGTGAGCAGGCCGCGCACCGGGCCGCGCAGGACCAGCGCGGGCTCGCCGGGCACGGCCTTGTCGCCGTCCTCCCGCCGCTCCAGCACCTCCACGTCGGCGACCTGCCGGAACACCTCCAGCGCCACCGGAATGCCCGCGAGCACCCCGGCCGCGCGGGGCGTCAGCTCCGCGACCGCCACCGCGTCCGCCGGCACGGTCGCCTCCGTCGTCGCGTCCGCGCCGTACCGGAGGTCCTCCTCCAGCGCCGTCGCGATCACCCGACGCGCGTCGTCCAGGTCCAGGTCGATGTTCACGCCACTCCCCTCGCCACCGCGGGATCGGCCAGCACGGGCTGGCCGGACGGGTTGAGCCGGACCACCTGGCTGCGCTGCCCGCGCACGTCGTCCCGCTCGGTGAAATCGGTGCGCACGTGGCACCCGCGCGACTCCTCGCGCTCCGCCGCGGCCGCGATCAACGCCCGCGCGGCCACCGTGAGCGCGGCGTCCTCGACCAGCTGCCGGCTGTCCAGCACGCGGTCCGCGGTGGACAGGTCGAGCACCGAGCCGACCACGGCCAGTCCCTCGGCGTCGCGGCCGATCGCCGCGTAGCGGGACATGACGCGCTGCAACGAGTCCCGGTCCGCCACCGGCGCGGTCGGCAGGTCCACCGCGACCGCCGCGAGCGGGCGGGCCAGCACGCCCAGCGCGAGGTCCGCCGCGACCGCCTCGGCCGCGCGCGTGCCCACGACCAAGCCCTCCAGCAGGCTGTTGGAGGCCAGCCGGTTCGCGCCGTGCAAGCCGGTGCGGGCCACCTCGCCCGCCGCGTACAGGCCCGTCACCCCGGTCCGTCCGTCCACATCGGACACCACGCCGCCGCACGCGAAGTGCGCCGCGGGCGCGACCGGGATCGGGTCGGCCGCCGGGTCGACGCCCGCCGCGAGGCAGGCCGCGTGCACGGTCGGGAACCGGCGCGCGAAGTCGGAGATGCCCGTGGCGTCGAGGAAGACGTGGTCGTCCACGCCGCCGGGGCCGTCGGCCATGTGCCGGGTGATCGCCGCGGCCACCACGTCGCGCGGCGCGAGGTCCGCCAGCGGGTGCACGCCGCGCATGACCCGCGCGCCGGTCGCGTCGACCAGCACCGCGCCCTCGCCGCGCACCGCCTCGGTCACCAGCGGGCAGCGGCCCCGTGCGCCGCGCCCGGTGTAGAGCACGGTCGGGTGGAACTGGACGAACTCGACGTCCGCCGCCACCGCGCCCGCGCGCAGCGCCAGCGCGAGGCCGTCGCCGGTGGCCACCTCCGGGTTCGAGGTGGCCTGGTAGAGCTGGCCGAGGCCGCCGGTGGCCAGCAGCACGGCGGGCGCGCTGAGGACGCCGGGCACGCCGTTGCCGTCCAGCACCAGCAGGCCGCACACCGCGCCGAGCGGCGTGCGCACCGCGTCCACCGCGATGTGGTCCTCCAGCAGCGGCACCCGGCCGTCGGACGCCGCGGCCAGCAGCGCCCGCTCCACCTCCGCGCCGGTCGCGTCGCCGCCCGCGTGCACCACGCGGAACGCGCTGTGCCCGCCCTCCCGCGTGCGGGCCAGCCCGCCGGTCGGCGCGGCGTCGAACACCGCGCCCCGCTCGCGCAGCCGCGTCACCGCGGCCGGGCCGTCGGCGATGATCGCCGCGACCGCGGCCTCGTCGCACAGCCCCGCGCCCGCGACCAGCGTGTCCCGCACGTGCGCGTCGACCGTGTCGCCCTCGTCGTGCTCGCCGGGCAGCACGACCGCCACGCCGCCCTGCGCCCAGCGCGTGTTGCCGTCGCCGCCGGCCGCCTTGGTCACGACCAGGACCCGCAGCCCCAGCTCACGCGCGCGCAGCGCCGCCGTCAGCCCGGCCACCCCCGTGCCGACCACGAGCAGGTCGGCGCGGGCCTCCCACAGGGGCGTGCTCATGACTCCTCCTCGCCGGGGCTCGGAGAACCCGTGGGCGTGCTCGTGGCGCGCGACGGCGCCACCCCGCTCATTCGCCGCCGCCGGGCTGCCCGATCTCGATCATGCGCTGCACCGCGCCCTGCGCCCGCTTCGCGGTCTCCAGGTCGACGTGCACCTCGTCCTTGCCCTCCCGCAGCCCGCGCAGCAGCGCGGCGGGGGTGATCATCTTCATGTACCGGCACGACGCCCGGTCGTTCACCGCGCGGAAGTCGATCTCCGGCGCGGCCCGGCGCAGCTGGTGCAGCATGCCGATCTCGGTCGCCACGAGCACCGACTTCGCGCTGGTCCGCCGGGCGGCGGTGATCATGTCGCCGGTCGAGAGGATCTTCACCTTGTCGGCCGGGACGGTGCCCTCGCCCGCGAGGTAGAGCGCCGACGTGGCGCAGCCGCACTCGGGGTGGATGAACAGGTCCGCGTCCGGGTTCGCGGCCGCGCGCTCGGCCAGCTCCGGGCCGTTGATGCCGGCGTGCACGTGGCACTCGCCCGCCCAGACGTGCAGGTTCTCCCGGCCCGTCTCGCGCTTGACGTGCGCGCCGAGGAACTGGTCCGGCAGGAACAGCACCTCCCGGTCCTCCGGGATCGACCGCACCACGTCCACCGCGTTCGACGACGTGCAGCAGATGTCGGTCTCGGCCTTCACCTCGGCCGTGGTGTTGACGTAGGAGACGACGATCGCGCCGGGGTGCTCGGCCTTCCACGCGCGCAGCTGCTCGCCCGTGATCGAGTCGGCCAGCGAGCAGCCCGCCCGCTCGTCCGGGATCAGCACGGTCTTGTGCGGCGCGAGGATCTTCGCGGTCTCGGCCATGAAGTGCACGCCGCAGAACACGATGGTGGACGCGTCGCTCGCGGCCGCGATGCGGCTCAGCGCCAGCGAGTCGCCGGTGTGGTGGGCGATGTCCTGGATCTCGGGCAACTGGTAGTTGTGCGCGAGGATGACCGCGTCGCGCCGCCGGGCCAGCTCCAGCACCTCGTCGCGCCAGGCGGCGTCCGGCGCGATGCCGTCGTAGGCGCCGTCGGAGGTCCGCTCCACGTAGGCGGTGGCGACCATGGGTTCCTCCCTTGAGCCAGGTTTTCGCCTAACGGTCGAAAACGTGGCCGATAGTATCAGCCGAGTGGGACTGGCGGTACATGAGGTGCTGGCCGCGGTGCTCCAGGTGAGAGCCGGATCACTCCAGGTCATGCTGTGGGAACGTGCCCGGGAACCGCACGCCCGCCGCTGGTCGCTGCCCGGTGGCGGGCTCGGCGACGACGAGGACGTCGAGGCGTCGATCCGGCGTCAACTGGCGGAAAAAGTCGACGTGCGACAGTTGTCACACGTCGAGCAGCTGGCCGTGTTCAGCAACCCGGCGCGGGTGCCGGGGCCGCGCGTGGTCGCGACCGCGTTCCTCGGCCTGGTGCCCTCGCACATCGACCCGGTGGTGCCGGCGGACACCGCGTGGCACCCCGTGGACGCGCTCCCCCCGACCGCGTTCGACCACGAGGCGATCTGCGTCCGGGCCCGCAGCCGGCTCGCGTCGAAGCTGTCGTACACGAACCTCGGTTTCGCGCTGGCCCCGCCGGAGTTCACCATCTCCGCCCTGCGCTCGCTGTACTCGGCGGCGTTGGGCTACAAGGTCTCGGCGACGAACCTGCAACGCGTGCTGTCGCGGCGGGGGCTGCTGGAGCCGACCGGCGGGACCATGCAGTCCGGGCCGTCCGGCGGCCGGCCCGCGGCGCTGTTCCGGTTCGTGTCCGGCGAAATGCGGGTCACCGACCCGTTCGCCGTGCTGCGGCCACCCTCCACCCGTAGCTTGGGGTCGTGACCACGACGCTGCCCCTGTTCCCGCTGGGCACCGTGCTGCTGCCCGGGGCGTCCCTGCCGTTGCACGTGTTCGAGCCGCGGTACCGGCAGCTCACCGTCGACCTGGTCACGGGCGCGGTGCCGGAGCGGACGTTCGGCGTGGTGTCGATCAAGCAGGGGTGGGAGGTCGGCGCGGAGAACGTGGCGGCGCTCCACGACATCGGCTGCACGGCCGTGCTGCGGGAGGCGCGGCGGCTGCCGGACGGCCGGTTCGACCTGACCACCCGGGGCGGCCGGCGGTTCCGGCTGCTGGACGTGGACGAGGACAGCGCGCCGTACCTGGTGGCGTCGGTGGAGTGGCTGCCGGACACGGCGGGGCCGCCGGAGGTCGAGGCGGTGCTGCCGCTGCTGGCGGAGAGCGCGCGGGCGGCGCACGGCCGGTACCGGGAGGCGGCGTTCCAGAGCGCGGGGCGGCGGCCGCCGGGGCCGGACGTGGCGGTCGCGGACCTGGCGTACGCGCTGGCGGGCGACTGCCTGCTGACGATGGAGGACCGGCAGCGGCTGCTGGAGGAGACCTCGCCCGCCCGGCGGCTGCGCCTGGTGCGGAAAGTGCTGCACCGCGAGGCGGGCATTCTGGACGCGTTGAGCGCCGTGCCCGCGCCGTTGTCGGAATTGGGCCACCTGCCTCATCGCAACTGACCTGTTCGGCCGTCGGTGTACGATCCGGGAATGAGCACCATGCGCGCGCTGGTCGACGGCGGTGTCCCCCTCGTCGCGGTGAGCTTCGACGACCACGAGAGCGCGCGTGCGGCGGCGGAAGCCCGTTCCCTCGGGGTGGACGTGGCCGAATTGCGCATCGACCGGTTCGCCCGGACGGACGTCGACCACGTGCGCGAGCAGGTGCGCGCGTTCTCGGGGTTGCCGGTGCTGGCGACCGTGCGCTCGGCGGCCGAGGGCGGCGGGTGGACCGGGTCGGAGGAGGCGCGGCTCGAGGTGTTCCGCGCGGTCGCGCCGCTGGTGGACGCGGTGGACGTCGAGTTGTCGTCCGGCGCGATCCTGGCCGACGTGATCGCCGCGGCGCGGGCGCACGACACGCTGGTGATCGTGTCGTACCACAATTTCGACCACACCCCGGACGGGGCGGAACTCGCCGAGGTCGCGCGTGCCGCGAAAGAGGCCGGCGCGGATGTGGTGAAGATTTCCACGATGGCCAACTCGAACGCGGACCTGAAAGTCCTCGCGTCATTGTTGGTGAATGCGGACGACGATTCGAAAATGATCGTGATCGCGATGGGCGAGATCGGCACGGCGTCCCGCATCTTCTTCCCGGCGCTCGGTTCGCTGGTGACTTACACGTTCATCGGGCACCAGCCCACGTCGGGTCAGCTCGACTTCGCCGAGACGTTCCGGCTCATGCGCCGGTTCCACCCGGCGTACGACCGGCGCAAGAGCGCCGAGCCGGAGCCGAGCGCGACCGCCTGACCGGCGTCACCCCCGTGCCGCACGTCCCGCCACGACCGGGGCGTGCGCTTCGGCGTGCCCCGAGCGTTGAACTCGGGGGTCATGAACGTAGGACTCACGGGTCCTGAACGTAGGACTCTCGGGTCCTGAACGTAGGACACGCGCGTTCTGGAGGTAGGACACGCGAGGGTCGCTCGATTGCAGTATCGTGGGATTGTTCAACAATCCTCTACGGTGTGGGGCACGGCACACCCACACCAGCGAGGTGATCAGCGACATGAGCACCACGGACACCGACACCGCGAGGGGCGGACCGCTCGCCTGGTTCCACTCGCTCGGCCGCGACGGCAAGCGGGCCTTCGTCGGCGCGTTCGGCGGCTACGGCCTCGACGCGTACGACTTCCAGGTCCTGCCCCTGGCCCTGTTCGCCATCACCGCCCACTTCGGCCTCACCACGGGCCAGGCGGGCCTGCTCAACACCGTCACCCTGGTCGTGTCCGCCCTCGGCGGCGCGATCGCGGGCGTCCTCGCGGACCGCGTCGGCCGCGTCCGCACGCTCATGGTCACGGTCGCCACCTACGCCGTCTTCACCGTCCTGTGCGGCTTCGCCACCAGCTACGAGACGCTGCTGGTCTTCCGCGCGTTGCAGGGCCTGGGCTTCGGCGGCGAGTGGGCGGCGGGCGCGATCCTGGTCGCCGAGTACTGCAAGCCGCGGTACCGGGGCCGGACGGTCGCGTTCATCCAGAGCTCGTGGGCCGTCGGCTGGGGCCTGAGCGTGGTCGTCTACACCGCCGTGTTCAGCTTCCTGCCGCAGGACGTCGCCTGGCGCGTGCTGTTCTGGACCGGCGCGATCCCCGCGCTCCTCGTGTTCTACGTCCGCCGCAACGTCAAGGACGCGCCGAAGGCCGAGCGGGCGTTGGGCGCGAACCCGCGCAAGGGCAGCTTCGGGGCGGTCTTCCGGGGCGGGCTCGGCCGCACCACGCTGTTCGCCGCGCTGCTGGCCACCGGCGTGCAGGGCGGCTACTACACCCTCGCCGTCTGGGTGCCCACGTTCCTCAAGACCGAGCGCGGGCTCAGCGTCGTCGGCACCGGCGGTTACCTGGCCCTGCTCATCGGCGGCGCGTTCACCGGTTACGTCACCGGCGGCTACCTGACCGACCTGCTGGGGCGCAAGCGCACGTTCACCCTGTTCGCCGTGCTCAGCGCCATCCTCATCGTGCTGTTCACCCAGGTCCCGCCCGGTGCGAACGGCCTGATCCTGCTGGTCACGTTCCCGCTCGGGTTCACCACGTCGGCGATCTTCAGCGGCTTCGGCTCCTTCCTCGCCGAGCTGTACCCGACCGAGCTGCGCGGCACCGGCCAGGGACTCACCTACAACTTCGGCCGCGCGGTCGGCGCGTCCTTCCCGGCCCTGGTGGGATTCCTGGCGGACGGCATCGGCGTTGGCGGCGCGATGATCTTCGGCGCGCTCGGCTACGGCATCGCCGTCGTCGCGCTGCTGGGCCTGCCCGAGACGAAGGGGGTGGAGCTGCGATGACCCCGGAACAGGTGCGCCGCGGCCACCGGGGGCCGACCGCCGGCCTCGCGGACGGCTACGCCCAGGCCAACCTCGTCGCGGTCCCCGCGGACTGGGCCTACGACGTGCTGCTGTTCGCCCAGCGCAACCCCAAGCCGTGCCCGGTGCTGGACGTCACCGACGCCGGTGACACCACGACGGTGCTGGCGCGCGACGCCGACCTGAGGCGCGACCTGCCCCGCTACCGGGTCTGGGAGCACGGCGAGCTGGTCGACGAGCCCACCGACGCGTCCGCGCACTGGCGCGACGACCTGGTCGCGTTCCTCATCGGGTGCAGCTTCACGTTCGAGTCCGCGTTGAAGCAGGCTCACGTCCCGCTGCGGCACGTCGAGCAGGGGCGCAACGTGCCGATGTACGTCACCGACCGCGAGTGCCGCCCGGCGGGCCGCCTGCACGGGCCGGTGGTGGTGTCGATGCGGTACGTCCCGGCCGACCTGGTCGAGACAGCCCGGGAGGTCACCGCCCGGATGCCCGCGGTGCACGGCGCGCCGGTGCACGTGGGCGACCCCGCCGCGCTCGGCATCGCGGACCTGGACCGGCCGGACTTCGGCGACCGCACCGAACCGCACGCGGGCGACGTGCCGGTGTTCTGGGCGTGCGGCGTCACGCCGCAGGCGGCGGTGATGGCCTCGAAACCACCGTTCGCGATCACCCACGCGCCGGGGCACATGTTCGTCACGGACGTGCCCGACTCGGCCTACCGGGTCTGAGCCGGGCTACCCCAGCCGTCGACCGAGGTCGTCCAGGCCGTTCCACGCGGCCAGGCAGCCGTAGGCCAGCGCCGTGCCCAGGGGCCACGCCAGCACGCCCCACCACGTCTCCAGCACCGGGGCCAGGGCGAGGACGTCACCCACCCGGGGCGCGGCGTCGACGGCGTACCGGCCGGCCGCCGCGCCGGTGCCGGTGAGCTGCGCCAGGTAGGCCGCCACGGCCGCGCCGAGCGTGGCCGCGAGCATCACCACCGGTCCCCGCCGCTCCCGCAGCATCCACACCGCGATGCCGGTGAGCAGCCCGGCGCCCAACCCCATCAGCACGAACACCATCAGCCCGTCGAGCCGGTGGTAGCTCTCGCCGGTGACCGCGATCATCGACCCGTCCTGCTGCGCCACCACGTTCTGCGGCGGCGCGAGCCACGCCCACAGCCACCCCACGGGCAACCCGAACAACGAGATCGCGGACAGCACGGAGAACGCGGGCAGCAGGTCGCGCTTCACCACCACGCGCGGCCGTTGCGCCACGTAGTAGTACTCGAACGCCGGCGCGGGTGGCACCCGAACGGGCGTCGCCCGCTCGTCCACCGGTTGCTCCGCCACCCGACGACCTCCCTGCACCCGTGACCCGACGCAGGGCAGGTTACCGCGCGGAGGTGATCTCGCCGTGACGGCTGCACGTGGCCGTCCACCCGGTGGGGGTCACCTGCACCACCATCCGGCGCGCGCACTCGGCGCAGAACCGCGGCGGGTCGATCACGCCGAGCCGCGACGCGCACGCGGCGTGATCGGCCCCGTCCCGCTCCCTGCCGCAGAAGCCGCAGTACGCCGGCGCTCCGCCCGTCACAGCGCCTTGCCCAGTTCCTTGATCGGCATCGACAGCTCGGTCAGCATGTCCAGGTCGTCCTGGGCCGGGCGGCCGAGGTTGGTCAGGTAGTTGCCGACGATGATCGCGTTGACGCCGCCCAGCATGCCCTGCTTCGCGCCGAGGTCGCCGAGGGTCAGCTCGCGGCCGCCCGCGAAGCGCAGGATCGTGCGCGGCAGGGCGAGCCGGAACGCGCCGACCGTCCGCAGCGCGTCGGGGCCCTCGACCACCGGGTAGTTCTCGTAGGGCGTGCCGGGGTTGGGGATGAGGAAGTTCAGCGGCACCTCGTCGGGCTCCAGCTCCGCGAGCTGCACGGCGAACTCGGCGCGCTGCGCCGGCGTCTCCCCCATGCCGATGATGCCGCCGCAGCAGACCTCCATGCCGGCCGCGCGGACCATTGTCAGCGTGTCCCAGCGCTCCTCCCACGAGTGCGTGGTGACCACGTTCGGGAAGTGCGAGCGCGCCGTCTCCAGGTTGTGGTTGTAGCGGTGCACGCCCATGTCCACCAGCTCGTCCACCTGCTCCTGCGTGAGCATGCCGAGCGAGCAGGCGATCTGGATGTCGTTGCCGTCCTCGCGGATGGCCTTGATGCCGTCGCGCACCTGCGACAGCAGCCGCTTGTCCGGCCCGCGCACGGCGGCGACGATGCAGAACTCGGTCGCGCCGGTCTCCGCGGTCTGCCGGGCCGCCTTCACCAGGCCGGGGATGTCCAGCCACGCCGAGCGCACCGGGGACGGGAACTGGCCGGACTGCGAGCAGAAGTGGCAGTCCTCGGGGCAGCCGCCGGTCTTGAGCGAGACGATGCCCTCGACCTCGACCTCCGGTCCGCACCAGCGCATCCGGACCGCGTGGGCCAGCTCCAGCAGCTCCGGGATCCGCTCGTCGGGCAGCCGCAGCACCTCCAGGACCTGCTCCTCGGACAGCCCGACGCCCCGCTCCAGCACCTGCTCGCGGGCGACGCCCAGGACATCGACCTGTTCGGGGGCTGCGGTCACGGCTTCTCCTCGTCGACTCCGGCGGTGGTCCGCCGAGCAGTCTGCCGCACCGACCCGGACGCGCCCCAGCGATGTGCGTCACTGGCCGCGGTGGACAACCCGGTCGGCGTACCGCGTCAACAGGTGTGCGGCGCGGCGAACTTCTCCGGGTCGAACGTGCCGCCGAACCACGGCGACAGCCCTTCCCGGGCCGCGGCGAGGAACTCGGCCCGACCCAGCGCCGCCGCGCCGTCCGGCAGCACGCCCAGCAGCGGCGCGCCCGCGGCCTCGGGCAGGTCCACCAGGTTCGTGCGCGAGGCCAGGTCGGGCTCGGCGGGCCAGCGGCCGACGACCACGCCGACGGACTCCAGGCCCCGGCGGAGCAGCGCCTCGGCGGTCAGCGCGGTCGTGTTCAACGTGCCCAGGCCGGCGTGCGCGACCACGAGCACCGGCGCGTTGAGCGCCCAGGCCGCGTCGGCGATGGTCGAGCCCGCGTCGTCGAACCGGACCAGCAGCCCGCCCGCGCCCTCGACCAGCACGAGGTCGTGCGTCTCGTCCAGGGCCACGGCCGCCGAGGCGACCTGGCTGGGGTGCACGGTCGGCAGCCCGGACCGGCGGGCGGCCGTGGCGGGCGCCAGCGGGTCGGGGTAGCGGCGCAGCTCGCGCGTGGTGACGGGGCCCGCGAGGCGGACCACTTCGGCGAGGTCGCCCGGCTCGCCGTCGGCGACACCGGTCTGGGCGGGCTTGAGCACGGCGACCCGTCGACCGTCGGCCGAGGCCAGGGCCGCCAGGGCGGCGACGACCACGGTCTTGCCGACCTCGGTGCCCGTGCCGGTGATCACGAGGACGCTCACGGGCACTCACCCTAAGCCTGTGCGGAGCGTCGCGGGTCCCGCTGTGTCGCAGTCACCACTACGAGTGAGCGAAAGGGCCACGGTCGGGGCGGTGCGGCGGCCGAAGGGGTGCCTGCGGGACGGCGAAGTGCGGCCGCTCGACCGATGCGCGGACCGTAACGGGCTTTCGCGTTCTACAGTCACCTGCATGAGTGAGATCGTTCTCTACGGCGCGGACTGGTGCGGCGACTGCCGGCGGGCGAAGGCGTGGCTGCGCGAGCACGAGGTGCCGTTCACCGAGATCGACGTCGAGCAGGACGACGCGGCGCGCGACCGGGCCGTCGAGTTCGCCGGCGGGCGCAAGAACATCCCCGTGGTCGTGCTGCCCGACGGCCGCGTCCTGGTGGAGCCCACCAACACCGAGCTGGCGGCGGCGGTCGAGCGCTGACGTGGGCAAGAAGGGCAGGCGCAAGCGTCGCCAACAGATCACGCAGCGCACCCGCGACAACGCCTCGATCCGCGCCGCCGAGGCGGTGCAGCGGAAGGGCTGGTTCCAGCGGCAGAGCGGCGGCGTGCAGACCCTGGTCATCCTGGGCGGCATCGCCGGCGTGGTGCTCGGGCACGTCCTGCTGTGGGGCACCGTGTTCCCGGCCGTCGGCGAGGTGGTCGGCCGGGTGCCGGTCGTGTCGACGGTGACCGGGTGGCTGTTCGGCGGCGGCGCGTTCATGGCGTGGGGCGTGTTCGCCCTCAACCTGGACGTGGGGGGGGGGGGGGGCGCGGGGGGGGGGGGGCCCGCCGGGCGGCGGGGGGTGGGCGGGGGGGCGCCGGGGGCGGGGCCCGCCCCACACCCCACCCCACCCCCCCGCCACG